>CAZXFO010000182.1:0-2553 GCA_964639745.1 uncultured Coxiellaceae bacterium
CAGGCTATAATAAGCAAAATTTGAGAATAAAGTATGAGTTCTACTAGGCTAGTTATATCCAATGAATTGCTGGAAGCTTTGAAACAGCTCCATCAAGCAGCTATAGTGTTTGAAAAAGAGCATACTACTGACGGCTTGTACTATACAAAACTATTAAAGCCACTTAGAGAGCAAGAGAATGACCCTAGACTGGATTATTCAGCTGAGCTTTTAAATGATTTAGTTATAATTAATCATTGCAAGAGCGAAGTCGAAAGTTTACCTAATCATGTTGAGTTTCAAGTAGGTATGGCAGGAGCTGTCCAAAACCCTCTTTCGCGTTTATTAGAAAAAATCGCATTATTTGAGAAAATCCCGCAAATTAATTCAGAACAACAAAAAGCTTGTAAAGATGCTAAAAGTGAATTGCAATCCGTAGATGCTTCAGCCAAGCAATTACTCTTATCAGGATACAAAAATAAATTATATGACCTTGCTAAGATGTTAAAAGGAATTGAAGACTCTACCAAACAATACAAACAAGAACATCAGAATGATCACCTATACCAGGAAGCATTAGCCGAGCCTTTAAAACAAGCCTGCACAGAACTTTTAAAACAGACTCTAGCCGAACCTCTAAAAGAAGCATTTGCGGAGCTTTTAAAACAAGCTAACTTTGATTTTGTTACTGATCTTGTCAAAAACTGTGACAGCATACGTTCTCATGTTACTGATTTTGAGGATAAATCTACTGAAGATGCATCATCACAATTGGCGTGCATAAAGGAGCTCACCGCCCCTGTTCACCGCTTGTTTCACGAGATATCTTTATTTAAAAAAGCACCACAAATCAGTGAAATCGAGCAAAAAACCTGTGAGGTCGCAATTAAGGATCTAGAAAAATTAAAAACTTTTACTGAGAAGCTATTTACGCCAAAACCTACCTAATGATAATACGGTAAATAATTTTAGCTAACAGCTTTAAAATATAGATGAATTATTAATTACTTAATATAATATTAAACTCTCACGATAACAGCTTTTTGATACAATAGTTAAAATTCACAAAGCTTATTTATACCTCTAAATAAAAATTCCTTGCGTTTATTGCCGCCATGCTCATGGAGCTTTTAACAGGTATGGATTTTTTGTGCCGAGTTTTCCTGAGGTGCAAAAATATTTCCTCTTGTCTCCGTTTTGAGTTGAGGCTTTATTATCACTTAATTTTATCGGTTATTGCTTAAGCCTTTTTATGGCGGATCGCTTGCTGACCGCTATGGCCGTCGACCTATTATTTTGCTGGACCTAGCTATTTTTATCCTATCTAGCATCTTGTGCCTTATCACTAGCAATTATCTTTTATTCTTATAGGCCGCTTTCTACAAGGGGTAGGTCGGAGGTTCGAATCCTCTCCGGGACGGTAGAATTCATTTTATCTCGAACCAAATCAACTAATCACAATATTAAAAACCTCCAACCCTGTTCCACCCCTCAGATTTAAGCACTATCTATTTGATAAATCTACTCTTTCATCTCAAGCAACTTGCCCATTCACTGCTATATTTAAGATAGGGCTCCTCAAGAGGCTATCATGGCTCAATCACGCACGACCTTAAGTGAAAAAAAGGATGAAGACTTTCATTACGAGTTCACTCAAGAACAGCTGCGTATTTTATTTAGAAACGGCATTAGTCCGGCAGCAGCTACCTGCCTTTTATCGGAATCTAATGACGCTTTATGCTCTTTAAGAGGAAATGACTCTGAAAAGCTGCCCTCCATGCAGCGTCTATCAGGTATTAGCTACCCCAAACCTGGCTCCATCCAGGCTAAATCATGTAATGTGGGACCTGCATCTTCATTCGTTGCTATTGACCCTCGCTACTCCAAAGCTGAAAAAACAGCAGACGGCATTAAACCATACCCCCGCAAGGAAGGCGACCTACCCGAAAACCAGCCCAAGGTGGCTGCACCTATTTCTGTACAAGAGCTAATAGCCGATGTTGCCAAAGGAGAATATGTCATAACGTCTGCTGAAGATGGTGTTATTACTTTCAAGCTTTCATCCAAAGCAGCAGAAAACGCTCCGGATGAAGTTAAAAACGATGAATATGAAATTCAATTAAATCGAGATAAAGGCACTCCTCCATTACCTATTGAGAACAAAGAAGCGCTAGGTGTTTCTGACAACATTCTCTCTAAGCCGGATTGGTGGGATGAAGGTGAGTTAGGCTCTTATAAGGATGTAGCAGAATATAGCTTCCCTCTTCAATATAGAAAAGCCGACGAAGTTAGATTCTCTGATTTTCTTGTTGCTGCAGAAAACTTTAAAGGCCAGCTCGCTCCCGTCATAAGCGACTATGATCAATTTATTCTAGGTTTTAATAACCAATACCTTGATAACGTTCTTGAAAAAATGCCGGAGATGAATGAGCCGATTTATGCGATGAAAGATCAAGAAGATAATATTCAGGATTTAATAGATAAATTAATTAAACTTGAAATTTATAAGTATGAGCATAGTACCGGAAAAAAATTTGAACCAGAACACAATAACGAGCATGCGGCAATTTTTAA
>CAZXFO010000183.1:0-5696 GCA_964639745.1 uncultured Coxiellaceae bacterium
CGTAGAGGGGGGTTATTTTATTCAACTTGTTTTTACCATCCTTAGTAAAAGCAGATAGAGGTTAAAGTATACTCTTTGAGTAATTTTAATGCAAATTTATTCCTTATTAAACAATGCATTACATTCTACATAATTATAAATTTGACTCTTGATATTAAAAAAACTACCATTTTAACCCAACATCCACTAAGAGGACGCTATCATGGCAACTTCCTATTCCCGATTACCCAACGAAACAGCCCCAAGCAGCTCTAGCTCTAAACCAGCCGGCTTAAGTCAGGTTCGTAGTGATGAATGGTTAGCACATCATAAAGATATTACTATTGCATTTAACCGTATCAGATCTCGTTCAACATTAATCAATCAACACCAATATGAAAAGAATAAAGTTAAAATCGATGAAGTAATCAATAATGCTCTAGCTCATAACGAATGTCCCGACTGTAATCAAAAACTTCAAAGCTTAGTTGGCAAGATTGGTAATAAAGATTTTAGACTTTGGAATGAAACAAAAGATAACGAAGGTAGAATCATAGCTGGGCAATGGAAATTTAATGAAGAATATAATACGCTAAAAGAACACCTTGATGAATATAAGAATTTTAAAAAAGCGACCATTAAATTCCAAAAAAAACCTGGATTATGGAGCCGCATCAAACAAGGTTTCAATAATTTCACTAACAATCACCCTTATCTTTGGTGGCTGATTAAGTGGATAGTGATTCCGGCTGCTCTATCAGCTGCTTTTGTTTTTTCAGGCGGATTTGCAGCTCTAGCTAGCCTTACACTAACCGTGGGCATGCAATGGGCTTCCTTTGCTATGTTTACCGCAGCATTTTCATTCTTGATTAATGGTATTAATCACTTACACACTAGCGCGCCGCGCAAGACGGTGAGCAGCAATGAAAAAAGTTCTAAAATTGCAGGCCAAGGGCCGGAAGGTGAAAACCAGAAAAAGCTAAACGCTGAACTCACTGACAGGTTAAAACAAGGAAAAAACCAATCAAGCACCTCGCAAATTGGCGGCAAAATGGGTGGATTGCAGAGCAGTAGCAGCTCAAGCTCTACGGAACAGCCTAAAAATACTGGCGACCAAGGTAGCGAGCAACTTTCCAAAGGTCAACAACAGCAAATAGAAGAAGAGCTTTCACCTCCACCTAGCAGGAGCTCCATTCCAACGCCCCCCCCATTATAAGTCCAGTTTAGCTCCTAGCCATACCTGCACCACCAAAAAAATCCCCGCTTAGGCGGGGATTTTCTTTTCTAGCGCATAGCATAACGAGCAAATAGCTTCTTGATTAGTGTCGTCTGATTAACAAAATTTAACCCAAGATTTCGCAACTTAGATACCAGTGTCGATCGACTGGCAAATAACTCTTTAAAGATCTTAACGATTTGTAGCATGATTAAATTAGCACTTTTACGTTCCCGCTCAAAACGTCTTAAATTGCTGTAACTCCAATAATCTCTTTTTCTGGAATAAGCTTCTTTAATGACCTGGGCCAGAACCTGAGCATCCCCTACACCTAAATTAACGCCTTGTCCTGCTAGCGGATGCAGGGTATGAGCCGCATCGCCTAATAGCGCAACACGCTCCATAATGTAAGTTTCTGCATGGCGTTCCAAAAGTGGAAAGGAATAACGCTTCGTTATAGAAACCACCTTGCCGAGACGAAACTGAAATGCAGTGCCAAGGCGCTCTAAGAACTCCGCGTCATCTAAGGCCATTAGCTTCGCTGCCATCTCAGGCTCTAAAGACCAAACAATGGAAGAAGCATGAGTAGCCTGCAAAGGTAAAAATGCCAAAGGGCTGCCGCCGCAATCTGCCACAAAACATTGTCTAGCTGTATTGTTATGCGGCAATTCAGTTTCAACATTAGCTATAATCGCGGTATGCTGATAATCATGCGACTTTAATGATATACTTGCATGCTCTCTAACCCATGATTTAGCACCATCAGCCCCTACTAACAAATTACCTTGCAGCACTTCAGTTTCTGTTTTTACTTTAATACCATCAGAATTTATTTTTAATTCCTTCAACACAACAGGCGCGACAAAGGTAATATTCCTTTGTTGTATAGCCCTTTCATAAAGCATATCCCGCAGCAGACTCTCTTCAATTATAAAGCCCAATTCTGATACATTAAGATCTGCGTGATTAAATTGGATGTGGCCATTGCCAGCCGAATCCCAAACTTCCATACTTTCAAAACGGCTAATTCTCTTTAATTCTAAATCAGCCCAAATGCCGATACTCTTAAAAACTGCTTGCGATGCAGGGGTAATAGCATAAACACGCGCATCATAATTCTCTTTTGTCCAAGAGAATGAAGGAGGTTTAGCATCTAAAACTGCGATACGTAATGAAGAAGTTTGGGATAGTAGCAAGGCATGAGTTAGGCCCACGATGCCGCTACCTACTATAATGACGTCGTACATTGAATATCCCTGTTTTATATCTTAGCCAGATGTCTTAGCTAATTTTTAGTAACATTTGACAATTATAATCAATTTATATACAATTCTACTCTTTAATACGCAGAGATGACGATGCTTCCTAGAATTAGCACTGAATCAATAGAAGATTCAAATAACAATAACTCCAGCAACTCCTCCTTGACCTCTCGTTTGGATTCAGCTGATCAAACTCCTATGAGCCGTGGAAAGCCTATAAATAATATTTCGCTCCGCAAAAAAAAGCCGGCTGACAACAATACAATCTTATCTTCTTCTGCAAAAATTTCGCGAGGCTTAAATAATAGCCTTAACTCGATAAGCCGATCATCATCTCAAAGCATAACCTCTCTTCGCCAGCGAATTTACGCTGACCAACTGGCTGAAGCAAAATTATATCAATCACGACCAGAAAGCGCTTCAACTAACTGTCAGCCTGCTCCAATAGATCCAGAGCCGAGCATCACTCAATCCAATGTGGCATTAATACTCGAAAAAATGCACAGTGATGAGTTAGCTGAATTTAAAAAGGGTACTAATGAGTTCACTATCGTCAACGAGAAACTAAATTTAAATGCCGGCCCAACGCCCATCATACCTAACCCACCAACCTTAGGCGGAAACAAAAAGCCATCCTGCTGTAGCTTTATATCTAGGCTATTCCAGAAAAAACCAAAAAAGCTTAAACCCAGAATCAACCAGCCTATTGCGCCAATGATGAGTAGAGCTGGCGCATGAAAGCTTTTAACATGCTTTAGATAGCTAAAGTCATAATTAGCTTCGCTAGCTAAAAAGGCAAAGCAAAATTCGGATTAACCGACAACAACAATCCTCTAAAAGCTTCCTGAATGTTTTTAAGGATTACTTCATTGATTGCTTCAAACCGTAAAACTAAACATGGAGTGGTATTCGAGGGTCTGACCAATCCCCAACCATCGGCAAAATTTATTCTTAGACCATCGATAGTTTGCACTTCAGCCTTTTTAAATTCTTTAGAACTATGCAGTTGAGCAAATAAGCTATCCATAACTGCAAACTTTTCGCTCTCTGCGACCGAAATCTTTAACTCGGGTGTATTGATACTATCGGGAATAGCCGCAAACAAGGCATCGATATCTTCTTTCTTTTCAGCAAGAATTTCGAGCAGACGCGCCCCTGCATAAATAGCATCATCAAAACCAAACCAACGGTCCTTAAAGAAAATATGCCCACTCATCTCTCCAGCAAGTAGTGCACCGGTTTCAGCTAGCTTTGCTTTTACCAATGAATGGCCCGTCTTCCACATTATCGGCTCGCCACCAGCGCTACGAATAGCATCTGCTAAATGTGTGGTACACTTCACATCATAAATAATCTTACCCTTTGGATTTTTTTCAAGGACAGCTTGAGCAAAGAGGATCAATTGACGATCAGGCCAAATAACTTTACCTTGTGGCGTGACCACTCCCAAACGATCTCCATCACCATCAAAAGCTATACCAACATCGGCTTGGTGCTCTTTAACAGCTTGTACTAAAGCAGTAAGATTTTCAGCTTGGCTTGGGTCAGGATGATGATTGGGAAAATTTCCATCTACTTTACAAAACAACTCATGCACTTCACACTCGAGTCGGCGATATAATTCAGGAGCAACCATTCCTGGAACAGCATTACCCGCATCAATTACGATACGCAAAGGTCTTTTAACCTTTACAGTATCCTCAATATATTTAATATACTGGCCAGCCAAATCTATTTCACAATATTCGCCTATGCCGTCCTCAAAATCATTATTGATAATACGCTGATATAATTGTTGGATACTGTCTTCTGCCAATGTTTCGCCGTTAATAACTATTTTAAAGCCATTATACTCTGGTGGATTATGGCTACCGGTAATCATGACTCCTGAGCGGGTATTTAATGCAAAAGTTGCATAATACAATATAGGAGTTGGCACCATACCCACATCTAAAACGTCGCAGCCCGTACTTAAAATACCTTCACACAATGCCTCAGCTAAGAAAGGACTGGAAATACGGCCGTCAAAACCAACTGCTATGCTATTTTGGTTTTTCTCTAATGCCTGAGAGCCAATAGCTCGGCCAATTAAATACACGCTTTCTAAAGTGAGTGACTGATTAACAATTCCCCGGATATCGTAAGCACGAAAAATAGAACTATCTAAGCTAACCATTACTTACTCCCTGAATGACCAAAGCCACCAACACCACGAGCGGTTGCTTGAAATTCATCAACTACTGCAAAATGCGCCCTTACAATGGGTAAAAAAACTAACTGTGCGATTCGATCACCTGGCTGCACAGTGAATTCCTGCTGACTACGATTCCAGCATGAAACTTTCAATTCACCTTGATAGTCTGCATCAATTAAACCGACTAGGTTACCGAGCACAATACCGTTTTTATGGCCCAAACCTGAACGTGGCAATATCACTGCTGCCATAGCAGGGTTAGCAATATAAACCGCAAGCCCGGTGGGAATTAAGTGCGTGCTATTGGGTGCTAAAACTAAGGACTCATTAAGGCAAGCACGCAAATCTAATCCAGCAGAATCGGCAGTTGCATATTCAGGTAAGGGAAACTCTTTACCAATTCTGGGGTCTAAAATTTTCAATTGGACTGGAGTTGACGTTGACTCTTTAATATTTACTAATTCACATGCTTCCATCTTATTCACCTCTAAGCAATTTTAACTACATTAGCCATTTTAACTTTATATAAAGCAGCTATCCTTTCAACCAATTGTCTTGCTAGTTTATTTTTCGTTGTCAACGCAAATTCTTCACTACCCTCAGCAGAAATCAGCGTTACTGCATTTTCATCTTGCTCAAAAGCAAGACCATTACCCACTTGATTAGCAATGATGACATCCATTCCCTTACGAAGGCGCTTGGCTGTAGCATTTTCTACAACGTTTTCAGTTTCAGCGGCGAAACCTATAATAAACGGTTTATTTACTCGTTTAGCCACTTCACTAATTATGTCAGGAGTACGCTCTAACTGAATGGTAAGCAGTTCTCCTTGCTTATGTATTTTTTGGGCAGCAGGATTTCTACAAAAGTAATCAGCCACCGCAGCAACCCCAATAAAAATATCAATTCCTACAATATGTTGTTCTACTGCTGCATACATCTCTTGAGCAGTAGTAACCTGAATAATTTTATTTTTTGTTGGTCTATTCTGTACCGTAACAGGACCACTAACCAAAGTAACGTCAGCGCCTGCCTCAATAGCAGC
>CAZXFO010000184.1:0-2743 GCA_964639745.1 uncultured Coxiellaceae bacterium
TTTATTAGATAAACCAGAATGGTGGAACGAAGCAGAATTAGGGGATTATAAGCAGATTGCAGAGTATAGCTTTAATTTGCAATACAAAAACCCAGCAGAAAAAAACTTCCAAGATTTTTTGATAGCAGCAAAATCATTTAAGGGAAGGAATGTTCCAATTATCGGTGACTATGATCAATTTATTTTGGGATTTAGTGATAGTTATAAAGGCAATATTCTTAAAATCATGCCTGAAGCAAATGAGCCTATTTATGCTATGGAGTCAAATAAAGAGGGAGTAGATAAGTTGATAGAGCAAAGGGAAAAATTAGAAGTTATTTTATTTGAACATAAAAATAACATCAAATTTGATCCGACAAATATTGAGCATAGGAAAGCAATCCGTGAGGTAAGGAATAAAATTTATGATGGCCAAATTGTAAAAGGCAATATTACACCCTTAGAGTCATATTATAGCGATGAAATGAATAAAAAATTTGCAACAGAAATTCCACATATTGCTGAATTTTTTCAGCACGCTTCTGAAGCAAGAAACCCTTATAATCCTTCTAAAATGAGTAGAGTGATATTTTTTATAGACGGGGAGGTCTATGAGGTTAATGGCAGCAAAGAAATTGCTAACTTTTTATTGAATAAAGCACTTCCTAAATTTCGCTTTGATATTCATCATTTATGGGATATGCATGATTTTGGAGCCGTTATTGCAAAGCAATTGGAGTTTGGTCATAGAGTTTTGCCTGAAACACGCAAGGCCTACGATGAATGGATAAACCATAAGAAAGAAGCAAAGCCATCTTTACCGAGAGGGAAAATCATTATGGCGCCAACTGACCAATATAAAGAAGCGCGCAACCGGGCTGTTGAATTAGAAATAAAAAAGAGCTCTGAGAATTGTGAAGAAAATTCATCGCCAAAGCCTAAATAGCGATAGCAATTGGATTAGGCTATAATAGGCAAATTTAAGAGGGATAAGATATGAGCACACCCAGGCGATTATATGTTACCGACGACTTGATGCAAGCATTAGATGTATTGGACCAAGCGGGCCAAGAATATAAAAAAAAGTACTTAATAGATTATGAAAAATACCTTTTGGACCCTTTACAAGACAAACGTAACAACACCAGTCTAGATTACGTAAAAGATTTTGCTAACGATTATGCAATTATGCGCCACCTCAAAAAAAAGGTTGATTCTAAAGCTGATGATCAAGATTATCAAATTGATTTCTCATCTAACATACAGAATCCATTGTCCCGTTTATTAGAAAAAATCGAACTGTTTCAACAAGTGTGCGGGTCTGATAAAGATGCAACTCAAGCTTGCATCACAGCTATCACAGAACTTAAAAAGCTAGCTTTAGATGCAGAGCAATTATTACTTTTAGGCTATCGAAAAATGATATCTGAACTGGCATTAGTTTTGGATAATCTGGAAGTATATATTGAGCAGTATAAGCAAAAACATTCGGCTGATCATTTATATGACGAAGCATTAGAGCAGCCTTTTAAACAAATATGTTCTGAATTACTAAAAGAGGCTTTTGATGAAGAAAAAGAGCTGGAAGAGAAAAACGAAGCTGCTGCTAGGCAACAGAAGATATATTTAAAAGCATTAGAACAATTACTAAGTCAACTAATTAGTGATTCACAAAAGAGTTTTACTTTTGTCCAAGGTTTTCTTGATCACTGTGGAAAAATTCGTAACGCTAAACAAGAATTAGAAGAAAAAATTAGCACACCCGAGGCGCAAAAAGCCTGCATGCAAGAGTTGAGGTCACGATTAAAGCTAATATTGACAGAAGTTACTTTGTTTAAGAAAGCTCCTGAAATTGGTGAGAGAGAAGAGAAGGCTTGTAATAAAGCTTTGGAAGAGTTATCTGAACTTGAATACCTTGGCGGTAAACTGAGGCTATAATTTTATGCATAATATGTAGAATAGATAAACTTAGCCTTATCAGGAAACCGATAAGACTAATGCTTTTACCTCAGATGCTGAAGATTGGAAGCTTTTATTAAATCAGTGAGAAGTAAAATTGCTTCAAAACCTTTTCATTTATTTCAGGTGATACTTATACCTCATGACAACTAGAGCGCTCCTTAATAGCTGTGAGCTGCAATACTGGATATGACATGGATGATATAAATCTAAACAATAATGTTAAACACTCAACCGAAATGAATTTAGATATGGACGGCCTTGATTTAAGTGGCGATGATAAAATCAATTCTTTCAAGCCAGGATAAATCTTATCTCATACTATAGATAATATTAACTAAAACTTTATCCCGAAGCCTAAGGTGAATTCAACCCAAACTCTTCCTCGAATTTTTCCATGGCTTCTACTTTTTCTAGCTTTGTAGTAGACCAGAAGAAGTTGAGGCGCAGCATTGTTTTAATTGTTAGAATAGTGCCTTACTACCACCGCAGCTGTTGGCCTAGATGATCAATGCTGTGTGAATTCACCGTCAGTGCAGGCACTGAAAATAACCCCGTTCCTGGAGCAACTGCGGCAAAGAGAGTTGAAGCGGCATAAGTGACTTGTTGCTTAGCTGTCATCGGTAAGTCAATTTTGGTACCGTAATCATAAGCATGCATATTCACTTCAGCAAGGCTATTGACGACATTGGGTGGAGCTTGAAAGCTAATCACATGAGATAAATCCAATCCTTGATTTTTAGGGATGCCTGGATTGTCGAATGTTATGGCTGGTAGCTGATACTTTGCAGAAGCAACCGATGCT
>CAZXFO010000185.1:0-11641 GCA_964639745.1 uncultured Coxiellaceae bacterium
GTTAATGATTGCATTATCGTTAGTCGCGATTGTTTATATTGGCTTGATTGCTATCGTGCAAACTGACATGAAAAAATTGATTGCCTATTCTTCAATTGCGCACATGGGATTTGCTACCTTAGGGTGTTTCATGGCCTATGATATCGTCCATGATAGCCATAACCTACAAAGTGCTTACATGAGCTTAGAAGGCTCTGTCATCCAAATGGTTTCTCATGCCTTTGGATCAGGTGCGATGTTTTTAGGCGTAGGTTGGTTAGCAGATCGTTTTTATAACCACAGCCGCTTAATTAAAAGCTACGGCGGTGTCGCTAATACCATGCCGATATTTGCTGCCTTTTTCATGCTGTTTGCCTTATCTAATGTGGGTATGCCAGGAACGGCAGGTTTTGTAGGAGAATTCATGGTGATTATGAGTGCGATGCGTACTCACTTTATTGTTGCCTTAATTGCAGCTTTGACTTTAATTTTAGGCGCAGCCTACACCTTGTGGATGTACAAACGAGTCTTTTTTGGTCCGGTAGCCAACGAGCAAGTGGCTGAGTTTAAGGATTTGAATTGGATTGAGCTCACTAATTATATTTTGTTAGCTGCAGGTGTATTTTGGTTGGGGTTATATCCGGATTCAGTTATTAAAGTGATACATAGCACACTAGGACATCTGTTATTGCAAAGCATGCCCTATGGGTTGGCTGCCAATTTGCCTACGGATTTAAGTTATTTTGCATAAGCGAATATTAGGATTGTTGATATGAATTTTACAATGCCATTGTTTTCACTCGCTGCTCCTGAAATAGCAATTCTTTGCTTGCTCAGTATTACTCTTTTAGTTGATGTTTTCTTGCCACAGCGACTCAAAGTTTTAACCTATTTCTTGACTCAAGTTACTTTAATTACTGCATTCATTATTACAGTCAGCCAGTATCATCATACTGCTGGCATGGCAGTGACTTTCAACGATCATTATATTGTCGATAAGCTAGCTATCCTTTCTAAGCTTGTTATATATGTTTTAAGTTTTGTGTCTTTTGCTTATGCGCGTCCTTATATTGCTGAACGAGACATCCCACGCAGTGAATATTACATTTTAGGTTTATTTTGCGTATTGGGCATGTCGGTAATGGCTTCTGCTTTCAGTTTTTTAACCATTTACTTAGGGCTTGAGCTATTATCATTGCCACTATATGCAATGGTTGCTTCTTATAAAAATTCCCAACAAGCAACTGAGGCCGGCATGAAATATTTCGTGATGGGTGCGCTCGCTTCAGCTATGTTTCTGTACGGCGTTTCATTAATCTATGGATTAACTGGAAGTGTAGAATTGCCTGTGGTGGCACTTTCCATTCAAAGCGCTCCTTCCGCGACTGCTTTGTTAGCATTAGTTTTTATTATTGCTGCTTTGCTTTTTAAATTTGGTGCTGTACCTTTCCATATGTGGGTGCCTGACGTTTATCAAGGAGCACCAACTTCAGTTACGTTATTTATTGCTAGCGCACCTAAAGTGGCAGCTTTTGCCATCACTTTACGCATTCTTGCACATGCAGTGCCAGAAATGCATGTCGCTTGGCAGCAAATATTGGTGGTGATATCTGTTCTATCAATGTTTTTTGGTAATGTTTTAGCAATTGCTCAAACCAACATTAAGCGTATGCTTGCTTACTCTTCCATTGCTCATATTGGTTATACTTTGCTAGGTATCATCGCAGGGCCTGCCTCTAATAATGGCTATTCTGCCGCCATGTTTTATGTTTCAACCTATGTATTAGTAGCTGCAGGCGCATTTGCTGTTGTTGCGATATTAAGCCGTGCCGGCGTTGAGCTAGATCGATTGGAAGATTATCGTGGCTTAAATGCTCGCAGCCCATGGCTGGCTTTTATGATGTTATTGCTAATGTTCTCAATGGCAGGCGTGCCGCCAACCGTTGGTTTCTTTGCCAAATTTGGTTTATTGGTTTCCTTAGTGGAAGCGCATTACGTATGGCTTGCAGTAGCTGCCCTCATTTTTGCGCTGATCGGGGCTTACTATTATCTTAGAGTTGTCATGCTCATGTACTTTGAAGAGCCGCTGGAAACATATGCTGATAAGCCAGTCAAACTTTCCAAAGAAATGATGGTGGTAATTTCCATAAACGGTATAGCCGCTTTGATACTCGGTGTGCTACCTAGTGCCCTCATTGACCTCTGTAGAATTTCTGCGACTTAAATAATCAACTCTGCTAACCCATTGTATAGGCTAGTAAAATGCGAGCCTATGTATTGCTGAGGGGTAAAGTCGATTTAATCGCTTATAATTACACATAATAATCACAAAATAGAAAGGGTGGAGCATGCCGTCTGAATATTGGGACCAATTCAATTTCCATGTGGGGAACTGGGTTGGAGAGATGCGGACGGTGGATTGTGATTATTTGTCATTACGACTAATTTATTTGGCATAAAATGGATAAGGTAGGCCATCTCAGGTCAATTCAAGGCGCCATTAGAGGTGCTATAACAGCTAGTAATTTAGTAGTTAGAGTAAGGAAATCATGAATGACAGATAAGCTTTTAGTCCTTGATAAGAAAATTAAGAGATTGTTGGAAGAGAAGGATGGTTATCCACAAGATGGTTTGTACCATTACACTGACCTATCTGGACTAGGTGGTATTTTGTCGACAAGAAAATTATGGATGACACATTATAGTTCACTCAAGGATCAGTCTGAAATTAAACATGCTCATCAAGTAGCAATTGAGTTAATTGATAATCATAAGGCCAATTCGAATCATCAGAGTTTCTGGAGTTCATATTTGGAAAAATTTAAAGATGTTTTTGAAGTGGGTGATTATTTCATATGTTCATTTTCATCTTCCCCTGATAACCAAAAACTTTGGAACGAATATGCTAAATGTGAAGGGGTGGCGATTAAATTTAGAAAAGAATATTTCACCCCTACAGTCAATATGAATAAAAAGAAGAAACGGTATAACTACGCAACTGTACAATACATTAGCTATAAAACAGATGAGTTTAAAGCTCGGCTTGAGCAGCTTGTGCAATCTGTTGATAAGATATTGGAGGATGGGAATCATAACCTTTATGTAGAGCTTAAGGCTCGTTTAACTACTTATTTGCTGACAGATATGCCAACGCTTAAAGAAAAAGGATTTGCTGATGAGCAGGAATGTAGATTGTATCAATTTGGTTTCAAGCCGGAGATTAATGTTAAAGGAGAGAAGCATGAACGGATATTTGCAGTACCACAGGTAGAAAGAAATGGCAAAGTTGTATTGTTAAGGCGATTTAAGCAAAAGGATATTTGTGGGCTTATTTTAAGCAAGCCGGAAAATGAGGGATGGTTAAAAAAACTGCTTTATAAAAATCAATTTACTGAGGTAAAAATACGTCATAGATAGATCATTCTAAATTGCTGAATGACCGTCAGTCTCAGGTCTTTGCTTCATGCAACCTAATTGAACTGATGCATGAAGCAGAAATTTAATCCCATTATTCCCGATTGAAAAGAGCAGAAATCTCGCTTCCTGTAAGCTCTTCTCTTTCATACAATTCTTCCGCGATCACCTGAATTATAGGTTTAAATTGGGCCATTTCATTAATACAATGGCCCAATTTATAGTCTATGTAGGCTCTGACAATTGGATTATCAATTATGTCTAATGCACCTTGATCTGGGATTGGTAGCCCTGCTGCAAAATTTCTGAACTCTTCAGATTGCATCATGTTTTCAGCTAACCTGACTGCAGCTATTAAGTCATCTCCGCCTATCTTGACTAAACCATCATAAACCAATATCTCACTGGCATAGCCGCCTAGAGAGATCATGATTCTCTGAGTAAGTTCATTGATCGTAGTTTTGATTTTTTTTTCATATGGTTCGAGTTTCGTAAACCCCAGGTATTTATCTGTTCCCCTAGGTGAGTCCATCTCTTTAAGTGAAACTCTTTGTATTTTTTGGCGGCAAATCAAAGCCATGACCACATGGCCAGTCTCATGGTATGCAATTTTTAACTTTTTGTGATCTACTTTATCGATTGCCAACATATGGCATCCTTACTTGCGTCGGTTATTTCTTAATATGGAGGCGATTAATATAATTTCCAGTCCTAGAATGAATTGTTTATTTATAAACCGGACTTTTCAATTACAGTTAGTTTAATCGGATATGTCTACATCTATCTTTTAATGCTTCGCTAAGTGGTTGTCTACAGCCCTGAGCAGAAGTGAGCGTTGTAAATCTGGTCAATGTGTCTAATTTGCTTGAAAATATGGCATTTTCTAAGATTGCATATTTCACCTAATTGACGAGCTAAATGTATAAGCGTAACCTGAAAAAGTTAGCAACATGATACATCGTAAAATTATTGATCTACTCCTTCGTTAAAAGCCACCTTGCGGTATGAATCAGTCAAAATGAGGAAATACCATGGGCATAACGTCAGATATTTTGCATTTCTTGAGTAACGTGAATAGCGGTACAGAGATACCCTTTGTGCTGTTGCGTACATGTATTATCTATATTTATTCTGTATTTCTGGTGCGTTTTTCGGTGCGATATCAATTACAAACGGCATTAGATTTTGTTCTTATATTCACAATAGGCGCTATTTTAGGTGGTGCTATTTATGGTGCTTCCTTGTTGTCTATGTTTGGTGCCAGTTTCGTATTGGTGATGGTGCATAAGCTGCTAGCGTTCCTCTCGTTTCATTCCCGATTTTGGGGAAAGTTTATGAAAGGTAAACATCATATCTTGTTTGTTAACGGGCATTTTAATCGAAAGATGATGTGTAGGTTGCAAATCACCAAAGATGACATCATGGAAGAATGCCGTAAGCAGCTGCAAACTGAATCATTAAATTCAGTCAGGCAAATTCGAATGGAGCGCACAGGCCATATAAGCTTCATCCGAAAAAAATGAGGTCATTATGGCAACCAGTAATAAAGAGATAGTCTCAGCCTTTAATGAGCTTGCCGATATATTAGAAGCACAGGGTGAAAACCCTTATAAAATCCGTGCCTACCGTCGTGCTGCCCGTAGTATTAACCGGCTCAATGAAGAGCTCGTTGAGCTTTTTAAGAAAGATTATGATTTTACCTCGATACCCGGTGTTGGTAAAAATATCGCAGCGTTTATTCGTGATATTTTACAAAACCAACAGCTACCTATCATCGAAAAAACTCAAGCTTATCTCGATAAACTGGCTAGTGAGTTACTGCAAATATCAGGTATAGGTTCTAGTCGAATCAAAATATTACAAGGGGCGGGTATACATAATAAAGAACAGCTTTTGGAAGCGATTGAGAATGGTGTGTTGTTAACCATCCCTGGATTTACGGTAAAAACAGTTAATAAATTAAAAAAAGATATTTTACAGGCTAAGGCTAGCCAAAAATATTTACGTTTATTTCATGCTGAAACAGTTGTTGAACCTTTGTTAAAACATTTAAAAAATTCTACAGATATAACGACTGTTGAATGTGTAGACGACTATAGAAGACGGCTTGAAGTCATTAATAAAATAGTGATTGTAGCGGCATCAGATGATAGCCAAGCTGCTATTAAACATCTTTTAAAATGGCGGCCTATTAAAGAAGTTTTTATCAAAGAAGAATGTAACGTGCAGGCGCGGTTAGGGGTGGGGCTAATTATTGATTTTCATGTGGTGAGAGAGAATGAATACCCAACTACTTTGTTGTGTTTGACGGGCTCTGCTGCTCATCTAGAAAAGTTGCAAGAGCTCGCTCAGCATCATGGGTTGACCCTAAAGCCACAAGGCTTGTTCAAAGATAATCAAGCTGTCAGTATTTCAGATGAAACAAGCCTATATAAAAAGTTGGACTTACCCTATATCGAGCCAGAATTACGCGAAAATCGCGGTGAAATTGAAGCTAGCCAAAATAATAAGCTGCCTAAGCTAATTGAGCTTAAAGATATTAAAGGTGATTTGCATTGCCATACGAATGAATCTGATGGTTCTGAAGTCTTAGAGGATATGGTACAAAAGGCCATTGAGTTGGGCTATGAGTATTTAGCTATTACTGATCATTCACAGAGTTTAAAAATCACCAACGGCCTCGATGAAAAACGTTTGCTGCAACAAATAAAGCAAATCGACAAGCTCAATGAAAAATTGAATGGGCAGATAACAATTTTGAAATCCAGTGAAATTGATATCTTAGAAGATGGTCGCTTAGATTATCCTGATTATATCTTAAAAGAGCTGGATATCCGTATTTGTTCAGTGCATTCCTATTTTCGCCTACCGTTAGAAAAACAAACTGAAAGGGTTATCCGCGCTATGGATAATCCTTATTTTAATGTGCTAGGGCATGCGACTGGGCGCTTAATACGCCGTCGCGAGCCTTATGCAATCGATATGGAGAAAATTGTTCAAGCAGCTAAAGAGCGAGGATGTATTTTGGAGGTAAACGCTCAGCCCTATCGTTTGGATATAAACGACCTCTATTGTCAAATAGCCAAGAGACATGGAGTTGGATTGGTGATCTCCAGTGATGCTCATGGTTTTAGAGATTTTAGTTATATGAAGTATGGCGTGTATCAAGCTAGAAGAGGGTGGTTAGAAGCAAAAGATGTGCTAAATACTTTTTCATTAAAAGAGCTTCGAAAAAAATTAGAAAGATAAGGAGAAAAGATAATGATTGATAACAAGCCCAAAATCTTATCTTGGCAAGCTATAGTTATTGGTGCGTTCATTGGCTTAGGTCTACAATTTTTGTTGAATTTACTAGCCTTATCCATCGGGCTTTCCATTTTTAGTAAAAAAATAGATGGCACTATTTCATTTTCAATTTTGAATTTTATTGGTTTTGCTTTGGTTGGAATTATTTCAATGGTTACTGCTGGCTGGGTTGCAGGTAGGCTAACCAAAAATTCAGTATTACAAAAATCTTGGGGAATGCTATATGGCTTGATGGCATGGTGTTTAACGTTTATTTTAACGGTTATTTTAATAACTAATGCCATTCAATTTTCTTATTTTCATGCAAATTTTACCTCGCGGCAATTAGTGGCTATTCGCATTACACGTGATTTGCCCATGATTACTGAAACGCAAAGCGTTAATAATGATTTAGATACCACAAGTATTACTTTGAATGCTTATGTTACCTTTGCGTTATTTTTTATAGGTGCACTCGCCAGTTGTGCCGGTGGCTATTTAGGTTATAAACCTCCAAGGGAGGATTAGCATGTGAATATATTAGTCACTGGTGCTTCCGGGTTTGTTGGCTCGCAAGTGGTTACTGATTTGATAAGGGCTGGGCATGATGTCACGTGCTGTGTTCGAAATACGTCATACACCCAAAAGTTATTTCCACAGACAAAAATCATTTCCTGCGATTTTATCAAAGACACTAAAAAAGAAGATTGGCTGCCTCGTTTGGCTGATATTGATGTAGTTATAAATACAGTAGGGATTTTTTACCATCCCCTTAAGAAAATTATTTGGGCAATACACTACGCTGCTCCTAAAGCGCTGTTTGATGCTTGCGTTGATATGGGCGTACAAAAAATCATTCATATATCAGCTTTAGGTGTGGATAGATATACGGTGGATTATGCTAAGAGTAAATTGGCCCTTGATGAATATTTATCTGGCTTGAAAATACCTGCTTATATCCTTCGTCCTTCATTGGTGTATGGTGAAGGTTCTTACGGAGGTACATCATTATTCCGTGGACTTGCAGGGCTGCCACTGTTAGTTCCGTTACCGGGTAGTGGCGAGCAAAAATTTCAGCCTATCCATTCGTCTGATTTATCACGAGGTATTTTGAATCTAATCAAAAAACCTATTAGTAAGACAACTATTTTAAGTGCAGTTGGTGTGCAACAAATCACTTTAAAAGAGATGTTGAAAACGTTGCGTAGCTGGCTAGGTTTCTCGAAGCCTTTATTTATTAATGTGCCGGCTATTTTTATACGCATAGCAAGCTGGTTGGGTGATTTAATTCCTTATTCTACGATAAATACGACCGGCTATAAGATGTTGCTGCAGGATAATGTGGCAACGGAGACAGACACGCAGCAGTTTATTGAATCCTGCGGTTTTACACCTAAGTCTTTTGCTGATGGAATTTTTAATGAACCAAGCCGGGTACAGGATAGATGGCATGCGCGCTTATATTTTATGAAACCGCTGCTGCAATTAAGTCTAGCATTTTTATGGCTATTTACAGCGCTTACTAGCGCTTTTTTATTTCCGAAAACCAATTCCTATCACTGGCTAAGTCAAGTGGGAGTGGCTTCCGAGTGGCAGCCAGTATTACTTTATGGCGCGAGCCTATTGAATGCAATATTTGGCCTAGCCTTATTACTGAATATCCAGGTCAGAAAAATTTGTATTTTGCAGATCGTGTTAATCTTGGTTTATACCTTAATTATTAGTTGGAAGCTGCCATTGCTATGGCTTGAGCCATTTGGCCCCATTACGAAGAATTTGCCTCTATTGGTTGCGATTATGATTTTATATGTGCTGGAGTCCGATCGCTGATGCTCTATCTATGGCTGAAATACATTCATATCATCAGTTCCACAATTTTATTTGGAACCGGTATAGGTACAGCTTCAATTATGCTGTATGCGCATTTTTCCAAAAATATAATCACTATTGCAGCTGTCAGCCGTTACGTAGTAATCGCAGATTGGATTTTTACAGCTACCTCAGGTATTATGCAGCCTATCACAGGCATCGCGATGGTTGTATTGGCTGGTTATTCGTTTAAAACATTGTGGGTAGCCGGTTCTATTATTGGTTATATAATCTCAGGCGCTTGCTGGTTGCCGGTAGTTTATTTGCAATTAAAGATGCGGGATGTTGCGGCGGAAGCGCTAGCAAAGAATAGCAAGCTGCCTTTAATTTATTATCGATACTTCAAAATATGGTTTATTCTAGGCTGGCCAGCATTTTTGAGCTTAATGGTGGTTTTTTATCTCATGACTTTTAAGCCGGTTTAGCTGATCTAATTAAGCTGTATCGCAATCCTAAGCTATTATTTAAATTGCCTTAATTTTCTCTTAAGCTTAACAGTATTATAATAGCTACTCTGTGATCAGAAAATGTCAGGTAAGTGATTTATATGTTTAACAGGAGTTAGTATGCATAGACAATATCATCCAGGTCTACCAAGTATAGAACAAGCGAAAAATGATTATAGCCAAGTATTTTCTGATCACATTCCGTTGTTAGTCTCCGTTGATAGCCTCAAAATAGTTTCTTGGAACGTTTTGGAGTCAGATGCAGCTAATGGTTTTGCTACATTAGGTCGAGGTGCATATGGTGAAACTCGCGAGCAAACAGAAAGTCGCTATGACAGAATAGCTGAGGCATTAGCTAATTTTGTGGAAAAGCATCAGCCTCAATTTATTTGCTTGCAAGAAATTTGTGCTAGCGAAAAAAACGATAGTTTATTTATTAAAATTAAGCTTAAACTACAGCATTATAATGTTACTAAGTTAGATAGCGGTGAGTTAGTAGATGCGCAGGGGTGCATCACTTTTTATGATTCTCGCGAATTTCAGCCAGCTCTAGGAGAAAGCCAGAAGAATTTTAAACAATTTAATCATAAAGTGTTAGGCGGTAATGCTACAGAATATGTAAAAAATGAAAATGAAAAAGTAAGGGTTAAGATCTTAAATGTTCATTCAGATTTTAAGTCAATTCCTTTTTCACATGAAGAAAGGATCAAAAGTTATTTAGGTCAAGCTAATGGTAGCTTAGCTATTGTGGTAGGGGACTTTAATTGCACGGTTTCCTCTTTGGACGCTACTCCCCGCAATATCACGACAAGTGCTACCGTTTCAACCTTTAGAGGAGGCCAATTACAAGGTGCCTGTGCTATAGATGGCTGTTTTTATTCTCTACCGAATACCAGTACTTGTTTTCAGGCTAAAACTTTGCCATTAAATCCTAATACCGGTATTCCTTACGAGGCGAGTGATTTGTTACCTCTAGATTTTGAAGGATTGCCAGAATTACAAAAAGATGAAATTAAGCGGTATGAAATGACCATTTTTCTCGATGAAGCCTCTAGAGCTACTAAGTATATTGAAGATAAATATACTGTTGAAGAGTATCAGTCATATTTACAAGAGGTTATGGCAAATGATTCATTGCTTGTCAGGCCTGCAGTAAATTTAAATAATGAAAATGGAATAGGTGTTGAATTAACAAAAGAATATTATGAGTATTTTCTAGATAAAAATAATCCCATCTTTAAGATGAGAATATTTGAAGATGGAACGTCGCCTCGATATGCCCTATTCATAGACAAGCAAGATACGAAGGTGCTTATGAGAGAATTGGATGCTTTGCATCTCCGTGTCAACAAAGAAAATTATAATACCCACAGTCTACTTTATGATAAGGTGCTAGGAATTATTACAGCTTATCATGATCATCTCAAAAGCCGGCCTTCGTCCAGTAAGTCAGATGATAATATTTATAACATGAAGCTTGCATTAATGAATGAATTTAATCAGTTATTAACAGGCTCAAAAGAAGGTCTCCTATTTGATAAGATTCATGCTCTTGGCCAAATCCGTATATTAATTCAGAAAAATAATGATATGAGTGAATACCGCGGTAGTCATTGGCAAAAGTTCTTCAGAAATCTTGCTGCGTTACTGTGCTGCTCAGTTGCTTTTCCGGTAGGGTTAGTTGCTGCTATTAATAGTAAGGTTAAATATAATACTTTTCAGTTTTGGCAGACAACTGGCTATAAGCAAAGAAGTCATTTAATGGCTGAAATCAATTCAGCTGAGAATAAATTAAAAAAATAGTTTTCCTTATTCAGATGCTAAAGAAATTTTGGTATTTTTTGATAAAGTAGAAGGCTCTTCATTGCAGGTAGTGTGTAAACTTACTCCATGCGTGGCTAGTTGTCTTTGAGGGGAAAAAAACATATTTTCTCCTCCTCGGCTATAAAGTGACCGTGATTCTTCCATGTGAGGATGGTTCGACTCTGGCAGATTGGGTTCTAGAAAACCCTGTATAGGATCACGGTAAAGATCTCCCATCTTATTTTTATAGATTAGCTGCGCCATAGTTGTGAATACTTGTTCTATACTGGTGCGGTTGTTGAGTGAACATTCTAAATAAGCTGTAGCGCCATATTTTTTTGCTAAATTAGCACATTCTTCATAAGTAATGAGCTGGTCATCTTTTTCGCGTAGGCTGATTTCTGTTCCAACTGCAAGAATAGGAACATAATTGTTGGTTTTTTTATTTATACTACTTAGCTCCCTACATAAGCGACGTAGTTCGTTTACGTCCTTGATGCTAAAAAAAATAACGTTTAATTCAGAGTCTCTAAAACATATGGGATTAAAAACATGGAATCTTTCGGATGGTACATAATGGAAAATCCCTAATTTAACTGCTTGTTTGTTTAAGGTGAGCTGCTTTACATAGTCTTTTGATTCATTTTTTTCTTCAGAAAAGCTGATGCCGCGGATATTCTTACAAGAATAATCTGTATTCCCAACAACTACCACTTTATAATTAATATTTTTGGATGAAGTAGAAGGCTCTTCATTGTTGGTGGTGTGTAAGCTAACTCTGTGCGTGGCTAGTTGTCTTTGAGGAGAGAAAAACGTATTTTCTCCTAGAAGACCCTGTATAGGAT
>CAZXFO010000186.1:0-3392 GCA_964639745.1 uncultured Coxiellaceae bacterium
AAAGCCCAACTTTTTTCAAAGTGAATAAGACAAATGAACCTGAGGAACTAAAACAACATCCTTCATCAAAAACCCAAGCACATAACAATTAGCTCAATTCCTTTGCCTACTACAAACAGAATAAACCATCCTACATTAGAAGGCTTAATGGTTAATCTATTATTTTCAATCACTTGCCAGGTCTAAGGTGCCATTTGCGCGTTAAATATCATGGCGATATAATGTACCTTACTTAATATCGAAAGGGTTATAGCTATGATGACGGGGAGACGTGTAGCAATCATTGATTTAGTCTACCAAGGCCAAATAAATGATGTTAAAGCCTTAATAGCAGCTGGTTGCGATGTTAATGAAAAAAGCTATGAAGGAGAGGCTGCGCAGTTCTAGCCGCAGTTGAAAGAAACAACCTACCCATGTTAGAAGTTCTCATTGGCGCTGGTGCAGAAGTAGATGTAAAAGATCCTTTAGGCCGCTCGGCACTGTCGAAAGCACAAAAAAGAGGATTTAGTAAAATAGCTGAATTATTAGAAGCAACTTTGGCTTCAAAAAAAACGACTGAAAGCCCAAACTTTTTCAAAGCGAATAAGACAAATGAACCAGAGGAACTAAAACAACATCCTTCATTAAAAACTCAAGCACATAACAATTAGCTCAATTTCTTTGCCTACTAAAAACAGAACAAACCATCTCCCATTATAAAGCTTAATGGTTAATCTATTATTTTCAATCACTTGCCAGGTGCAAGGTAGCCATTTGCGCGTTAAATGTCATGGCGATATAATGTACCTTATTTAATATCGAAAAGGTAATACCTATGATGACGGGGCGGCGCGTGGCAATCATTGATCTAGTCGATCAAGGCCAAATAGATGACGTTAGAGCCTTAATTGCAGCTGGTTGCGATGTAAATGAGAAAAGCTATGTAGGAGATTGTGCAGTTCTAGCTGCTGTTGAGAGAAATGATTTACCCATGTTAGAAGTTCTCATTGGCGCCGGTGCAGAAGTAAATGTAAAAGATCCTTTAGGGCGTTCGGCTCTCTCAAGAGCACAAAAAAGAGGATTTAGTAAAATAGCTGAATTGTTAGAAGCAACTTTGGCTTTAAAAAAAACGGTCGAGAGCCCAACTTTTTTTAAAACTCAGAAGACAAAAGAGCCTGAAGAATGTAAACAGCATACCCCACCGAAATCACCCAGACCCGGATCGAGTGAAAGCCAATAATATTTAAGTTATGAATTTTTATTGAGCAGATTAGAAGTTTATAAACTTGGTCGTGAAATAAATTTCTCTTCATTTGGTTCAGTTCTAACACTGCTATCAGTTAAGAATGAACCAGACGTTACTTTCTCAGGCAATTCATTTACCGCGCAATCAAAGAGTTTTTGTGTCAAAGCATTGCCTTCTGGAGTGTCTTGAAATAGTTTCAATAAAGCATCGCTTTGTTCCGGCACCTGCCGAATTGAATTTATAAAAAAATTTTTTACAGCTTCTAATTCTAAATCAGTGTTCGAAACACTTAGTAAAAGTTCGCGAGAAAGATCGCCCATATCGCTGAGATCATTCAATTTGAGCGCTTCGCTGGGTATGCTAAGATTTCCTGTATGTTTCTTGATTACGTTAAGAAAACATTGATAGTTAAATGCTCCATCATTTCCGATTGGCACGGAGGGAAGTTTCTTAAGTACTTCCGGCAAGGCAGGATTTTCTGAGCTCCATGACATGTTTAATGCTGTGGTCATGCAGTCAGTAAGCCAGTAGACCTTTGGACTGAGCGTTGCAGGATAAACTACTTTATCATCTGAGAGTGAATATTTTTCAACGTATTGTACTTCGTGTAACGCTTTGGTGAAAACACGAGCATAGATGGAATTTTTATCAGGTCTTTTATCTCCATCGATATTATTATCGTCTTGATGCTCTTTGCACCAGCTCCAAAGGTGTAGGTATAATTTACTTTTTTTTGCAATATCACGGCATTACTGCCCATAGCTTTTAAATTATGCATATAAGCACGCTCTTCAGGCATCATACGGCACTCAAAATAAAAATCCTCAACCTTGACATCATTGATTGCTTCAAATTTATTTTTTGCTGCTTCAACAAATTTAGATTTGTTAGCAAGATATTGCTCATCTTTGTAGGAATTATTCTGCCGATCCCAGTCGGGGACTAAAAGCACCGACACAATAAATTCAGGTGCTTCACGTTTTGATTCTTCAGCTGCCTTACAAAGCCCATTACGGATTTTTTGTATATTATCAAATTCATTTAAAAAGCCGGCTTTGTAACCTACAGCATCATTGGTTTCTATACTGTAAAGACTGATTGTTACTTTATCTTTCATATAATGAGCACCAGATTAGCTATACAGCTAGGCAGTGTTTAAGACAGAACCTCTCACCTTAAACTGATAAATAACTTTAATTTAAGTATAGCCAAGTAAATTCACTTCACATTGAGATTAAGACTTTGAATTATAAAGATTAAAATCGTGTTACAGATAAGGCATTACCAAAATAACTATTTCCAAAACCGGTCTATAATTACTGTAAAGCACTGGAGTTATATGAAGCATACTGATATCACGAAGAAAGAAAATTAAAAACAAGCAGCATTCGTTATATAAAAAATATTAGCAGAGATAATAGCCTTATTATCATTGCTTTCTTCTTATATCTTACGATTACTAGTTGTTTTTAAATTTGAATCAGCTTTTTTAAAGCCCAGAAATAGCTAATAGTAAATATTTATGAAAATTATCTAGGAGAAATATTATAAACAATTGATTATTTTAGTAGGGTTATTTTTTTCAATTTCAGCTTTAGCTGACGTCTATGTTCCCGGATATCAAAGGCAAGATGGCACTTACGTTCAACCGCATCATCGAAGCGACCCCAACAGCAATACAAATGACAATTGGTCCACCAAGGGAAATACTAATCCTTACACTGGCAAGGAAGGAACACAGAATCCAGAAAACAACTCTTGGGGAAATAGGTATTAATGTAAATCCATCATAAAATTGATTCATATTTGCGGAGGTCGTGTCATGAGCAAAAAAAATACTCATGTTGTTCCTGTTGAAAAAGGAAAACAGTGGGCAATTAAAATCGAAGGAAACGAACGTGCAATCTCAATACATGATACGCAAAAAGAAGCTATAGAAGTAGCCAGAGAAATAGCCATAAAAAATCAGGCTGAACTTTCCATTCATAATCGTCAAGGCAAAATACGAGAAAAAACAGCTATGGAAATGATCCTAATCCTCCCAAAGGCTAATCGTTTCTTCTACTGACAAGATCAATCCAAGCTTCTTCCAACCATACTATTATCATGCATCACCGCCGCTGTGCTTCAAAGCTTATCTGCGAACAGAGCATATACCCAGGTGCCG
>CAZXFO010000187.1:0-2226 GCA_964639745.1 uncultured Coxiellaceae bacterium
TCTTGGTGCTGCAAGCCTTCACCTTCTAGAGTAGTACGCCCAGCGGTGGCGCCGATTAAAAAGCCACGTGCTCGCATGTCGCTAGCGGCCCAAATAAAATCACCCACGCGCTGAAAACCAAACATGGAGTAATATACAAAGAAAGGAATCATGGGTAGTTGATGAGTCGCATACGAAGTTGCTGCAGCAATCCATGATGCCATACAACCTGCTTCAGTAATGCCTTCTTCTAAAACCTGGCCATCTTCTGACTCACGATAATATAAAAATTGCTCTTTATCTTCTGGTGTATAAAGCTGGCCAACAGAAGAATAAATACCCACTTGGCGAAATAAAGCTTCAAGACCGAAGGTACGTACTTCATCTGAAAATATGGGTACCAAGCGTGAAGCAATATTTTCGTCTTTTAATAAAACATTTAAGATACGCCCTAAAGCCATAGTAGTAGACATATCTCTATCGCCAGAACCTTTCAATACCGCGTCAAAAGCTTCCAAAGCAGGCGTCTTTAAAGGGGATTTTTTAACTCTTCTTTCAGGAACAAAGCCACCTAGTTTTTCACGCTGTGCTTTTAAATATTTAATTTCAGGTGAATTATCTTTCGGGCGATAAAATTCCATTCCCATTAATTGCTTATCAGCTAAAGGCAAGTTAAAACGCTCACGGTAAGCTTTCAAAGCTTCTTCTGACATGTCTAAATGATTGTGAGCAACGTTTCTACCTTCACCATTTGTTTTACCCAACCCATAACCTTTAACACCTTGAGCCAAAATAACCACTGGCTGGCCTTTATGTTGAGTAGCTTTAACATAAGCGGCATATACTTTATGGTGATCATGAGCACCACGATGTAAATTCAATATTTCTTCATCGCTAAAAGTATCAATGATAGCTTTTAACTCTTCATTACCACCTGCTAAAAATTCACGGTTATGTGCAATATCCTGTACATAGGTGTTTTGCATTTCACCATCAACGCATTCGCTTAAGCGTTTTAACAACAAACCTTTCTTGTCTTTAGCAAATAGCGCATCCCAATGGCTATCCCACAACACTTTAATCACGCACCATCCTGCTGAACGGAATTGCCCTTCTAATTCATTCACAATTTTACCGTTACTGCGAACAGGACCGTCTAAACGCTGTAAATTACAATTAACGACGAAAATTAAATTATCGAGCTTATCGCGACCTGCCAATAATAGACCTGCCAAAGATTCTGGCTCATCCATTTCACCGTCGCCACAAAACGCCCAAACCTTACGATCAGAAGCAGGCTGCAACTTACGGTTTTCCAGATATTTAATAAACCGTGCTTGATAAACTGCTTGTAAGGGTCCCAGACCCAAAGACACGGTGGCAAATTGCCAAAAATCTGGCATTAACCAGGGATGAGGATAAGAAGAAAGGCCATGTCCTTTCGATTCTTGGCGAAAATTCTTTAAATGTTTTTCATCGAGCCGTCCTTCTAAATAAGCTCGTGCATAATTGCCTTCAGAAGAATGTCCTTGGAAGTAGACTAAGTCACCCAAATAACTGGGGGTGTTGCCGCGGAAGAAATGATTTAGCCCTACTTCATATAAGGTTGCCATTGAGGCATAAGAAGCTAAATGTCCACCTACTCCGCCCGCATCTTTTTTGGCTTGCATGACCATCGCAATAGCATTCCAGCGAATTAGGGCTTCAATTTTCTTTTCTAGCTCTAAATCACCAGGATATTCAGGCTGCTCTGAAACTGGAATAGTGTTGCAATAAGGTGAAAGAAAAATTCGATGATCAAGCGGGACTCCGCGAAGATATGCCGACTGCATTAAGGCTTGAACAATAAACTGAGCGCGTTCTTTACCTTCATATTTTACTAACGAGGCAAAAGCGTCTAGCCACTCTTGTGTTCCTGTAGAATCAACATCTTGCATTTGGGTCATTGATTTTCCTCAATGGAACTAAAATTATTGTCCCTCTAATTAACATCCTGGGGATTTTCTGGCAAGGGGTTTGTGACTCGAGCGATCGATAGCAGAATCAGCTCTGGGCCAAGCCCAGAGCCTTCATTATTACGATACAACGAGAACAAATACTGCCGAAATAACTAACATAATGATCAAGGCACGATCAAAAAGCTGCAAAGCAGCTTTTTCAGCCTCACCGTTTTCAGGTAGCGGCTTATTAGGAATTAAATCCAAGGCTGCCACCCCCGTTTCAGCAATAATTACATCACTATCGCTT
>CAZXFO010000188.1:0-11052 GCA_964639745.1 uncultured Coxiellaceae bacterium
AATTTTTGCGCCTCAGATTTATCTAACCCGCGTGCCTCATATATTACGGCAAGCTCAGCTGCTTCTTCTTGGGGATATAAGGCTAGCTCTTCTTTTTCTAGAGCAATTTGATATTCAAAAAACTCTCGCTGCGATAGCATAGAAACATATTCTCCTGCTGCCATCGAACATGCACCGGCAAGTAACCCAGCTATTCCAGTTAATACTAGAGTATGAGAATTAGCGCCACCACCCACCAAACCTAGTAACAAACTAGCATTAGATACTAAACCGTCATTAACCCCAAAAACAGCGGCTCGCAAGTTACCAGCTGCATTTAAACCCTTATGCTTTTTTTCATATTTAGCTCCATGCGTAAGCATATGGTTATTGATTAGTATACTGTCGTAAACAGACATACCACGCACCTTCATAGCTGCCAAGATGATGCGTAATTGTTTGATAGTAAAATGACGCAACAAAAAGCCGATAAAACGTGTACGAAAGTCGGGGCGATAAAGAGGAGTTTGTTTGCCTGCTTGCTCAATTTGATGCTTCCACATTTCTGATTGCTTTTCAGCAGATAACGCCAGTTCGTTAAACATCTTCTTTTTTGCTTTATCAGTTTCTTGCCTAGCAATGACATTATATAAGTAAGCAGAGCGTTTTTCTTCCAGCCAACTTTTTACATCTGACATAGCGTTATTTCCTTAATCAATAGAGTTCATTTAATCAAATTGACTTCATATCTACAATGTTAACGACTGTAAAATCATACCGTAACTCATTAAGTTAATGAATGTATAGACCGCTTTACTTCATCCCTCCAGCATTCAGTGGCTATTTTTAAAACAAACATTAATAACTGTGTTACTTTTTATTAGTTCATTTATAATAGCAAGCTTTAAAATTCTAGTAGGAAAATTTATGCTCAGCAGCATGCGTCAATCTATATCAGAACAATATCGCTTTTTTCGTAAATTAGACAAGAACATTCAATTAGAAATCATTGCTGCAGCAGCTGCAAGTTCTACGACTTTATATACTTCCTGCGATGCTTTATTTGGCAACCTAGGTCTTTCGTGTTTTGCTGCAATTGCAGCAGGGGCAATTTCTACTGTAGCTCATTTTGAATTAGAGCATAAGAAAATTATTAGAAGAGAGAGACAAGAAACTTATGCTAAAGATATTAAAGAATATAAAGAGCTTTTAGATGAAGAGAAAAATCGGTCTAACGAACTACTAGCTTCAGCAGAAGCTAATTCAATTAAAAAGAAGCTGGTTAGTTCTTCTTTGAATATCGATGAAAATCCCGACTACCAAAAAAAGGTTCAAGAAATTAAGAATAGGAATAAAGACAACCCACAGATCAACTCTTTACTGAACGCAGCCCGAGTAGATTATGCTAGAAAAATTTCAGCAGCTGAAAGTCGTCAAAAAGCTCAACAATATGCAGCTGATAAAATTAAAAGGATAAAAGAAGAAATTAATTCTCTCGCAGAAGAAAAAGAAATAGCAATTAATATTAATCTTGAAGCTGACCAAGATAAGCAACCAGAAAGCTTAACCTCAGCAAGATGCTCTTTCAACTCTACTTACCTTCAAGGAGCTAATTGTTTCACAGGCCTCACTAGCGGAGAAAACCTCATTAATGTATTAAAATTTTGTATTGGTGGAGGAAAAAATTTTATTGGAGCAGGCTCTATTATTTACCTCATCATGACTAAAGCAACACATTCTGATTATATGCACGTTGAAGTATATGTTCCGAGCGTTCTTACTGGATTAGTTGCAGGCTATTTTGGAGGCGTTCGAGGTTTAGTAGAACATCGAATGGAACTTAAAGATAATGAGAATTTTAACGAGTTCAAGTCCACTATGGGAGTTTTGCTTAGTAAGCGCGCTAAAATTAAGAATGTAAACATGGAACTTAAAACGCTTATCAACGATTTAAACAACAATACCGAAACAGCAGTAGAAAAAGAGATTGATGAGAACATTAACATTAACATAATAACCCCTGGCACATCACCTCGTTTAAGTGCAAGCAAGGACAAAAGCCCCAATCAAAAAGCGAAAGCCAGCAGTCCTATTCCTACCGCCATTGAAGCAAAAAAACCACCCCAGTCGGTGGCTCCACTGAATGATGATTCAGATAAAAAGCCAGCCAGCTTAAAATCAGCTGCCTATGCAACAATATTCGGTCAAGCTACTAAGTATCAGGTTCATGATCAGAACTCTGCTAGCCATAATCTTATAAAGATTCAGCGTAAGACATCAGTTTTGCCTAGAAGATTTCTATAGTATTAGGTTATTGGAAGCGGATTAGTTTAGATGGTGGAGTCGAGGAGGATCGAACTCCCGACCTCTGCATTGCGAACGCAGCGCTCTCCCAGCTGAGCTACGACCCCGAGGTAATATTTCGCCATCATATTATGCATTTTTGAGAAATGCCAGCTCGGCGTTAGTTGAAATACGTCCTAATGCCAGATTTCTTTGAGGAAAGCGGCCAAACTCTTGAATTACTCGGAAATGAGCATACGCATACGCCAAAAAAAGTTGATAAACTTGCGTCGTCTCAGTTAAAGATAAAGAAGTTAAATTTTGGTAAAGACGTATTGAGCTTTCCTGCAGTGTTAATTTCTCAGCATGAACTAATGGCATATAGAAAAAAATTCTTTCAACCAGAGTCAGTGCGTGATCTGCTTTTTCATCTAGCCCATCCAAACAAAGTTGTTGAGCTTTATCATCGAATAGAAATGCTTCAGGAGAGCCTTTATAAATATAACGGGGGAATTGATCGTATAAAATAATGAGTGCTAAACGGCCTCGAGGAGTTTCGACCCAATGGTCTAATAACCCCTTTTTGGCATCTTCGAATTCCTTACCGAAATGCTGCAATAATTGGCCTTTTACTTTTTCGCTTTCACCAAACCAGAGATTAGTACGATTACTAGAGGGTAAATCTGCATAACCTGCATCACCAAACCAAAATTGCAGTAATTGATGAACACGGTCCGGCATACGAGCTCCTCTTATTCTCATTCAGCAATATATTTAGAATATCATAAAAATAGCGGTTGCTGGCGGATTACTCAATAATAAGTACGGGGGTTTTAACTGGAATTAAATTAAATAGCTCAATAAGCTCCTCATTACGCATTCTGATGCACCCCCTCGAACCAGGAAGGCCCATCACTACATCATCAGGAGTTCCGTGGACATATATATAGCGGCGCATAGTATCCACCCTACCTAAGCGGTTCTTGCCAACCTCGGTACCGCTTAACCATAAAATGCGTGTCAAAATCCAGTCCCTGCCTGGGTGCTGCTGCTTAAACTCGGGGGTACAAATTTCTCCTGTTGGCCTTCTTTTTACAAACACGGTATTAGGTGCCGCCCCTTGACCAATTTTTGCTCTAATAATATGCAGACCGCGCGGTGTCTGTTCACTACCATATTGCTCTCCAGCCCCGTTTTTAGCAGTTGAAATCAGATATTGTTTTAATAATTTATCGTCCTCTAAAACATATAATTTCTGCTCTGAAATTGAGACTTTAATATGCAACATATTGGCCTTCCAAAATAGCTATAAAGGGGTACAATACCATCACCTTAAATTTAACAAAAGGATACCGCCATGGGTTTTTTAAATGGTAAACGCGCCCTCATTGTAGGCCTAGCTAGCGAACGATCAATTGCACATGGCATCGCTACTGCCATGCATCAAGAAGGTGCCAGTATCGCACTCACTTATCAAAATGATAAATTAAAATCCCGCGTCGAAGAAATGGGAAAAAGCATTAATGCAGCAGCAACATTGCCCTGCGATGTTGGCGATGATAATCAAATTACTGAACTCTTTAACCAATTAGAAAAAGTCTGGCAAGATGGTTTAGATATTATTGTACACTCTGTGGCATTTGCTCCTGCAGACCAGCTACAAGGAGATTATCTTTCCGCAGTCAATCGTGAAGGCTTTCGTATTGCTCACGACATTAGCTCTTACAGTTTTGCAGCGTTAGCAAAAGCTGGTAGCAAGATGATGGAAGGAAGAAATGGCTCGCTTTTAACACTCACCTATTTAGGTGCAGAGCTTGCCATGCCGTCCTATAATGTAATGGGTTTAGCTAAGGCCAGCCTTGAAGCTAATGTGCGCTACTTAGCCGCAAGCTTAGGCCCCAAAGGTATTCGTGTAAATGCTATATCTGCAGGTCCCATCCGTACTTTAGCGGCATCTGGCATTAAAGATCTTAGAAAGATGCTAAACTTTAATGCTAAAGCATCACCATTACGCAAGAATGTCACCACCGAAGAAGTTGGCAATGTAGCAGCATTTCTTTGCTCAGATCTTGCTTCAGGCATTACTGGTGAAAACATTCATGTTGATGCAGGCTTTCATGCCGTTTCACCTATGATTTTAGAATCAGAAGAAACCACTAATGCTTAATTTTAATCTCAATTAGGCATCACCATAATGAATAAAGAACAGGCCATAGCACGACCATCACTATGTCGTGCTATGGCATTTTTGAAACAAATTAAGCAATATCCTTGTACGCTCTCATACATCATTTTAATTATATTAATTAACAACATTTTTGTTTACGCACCTTACATTACCATTAATGGTTCGTTAATATCTTCAGGCGATTTAGTTGTCGGCGCTGTTTATGTTTTACGGGACTTCGTTCAACGAGAAATAAAGCATTATGTTATTGTAGCCATGATTGCAGGTTGCATTTTAAGCTATATATTTGCAGATAAAAACGTAGCCGTAGCAAGTGTTAGCGCCTTCTTCGTAGGTGAGTTTATCGATTGGGCTATTTTTACCTTTACTAAGAAACCTCTTTCACAACGACTCTTATCATCTTCCTGCGTCAGCGCACCTGTTGATTCAGCTATTTTTCTGTATTTAACTAATATGTTAAACCCAGAAGGGTTAATCGCTTTAACTGGAGGCAAATTTATTGGGATATTTGTACTCTGGCTGATGTGGAAAATACGCAAAAACAATTAATTTGACAACTTATTACACCAATAATAAAATAACACCACAATAAAAAAACAAGACGAAGGTAAATATGCTCAGCGGCACTATTCAATCTGTAACTAGTGACGAAAATACTACATCTTTGGCTGAGCAGAAAGGCATTGCTATTCCATTTGTCTCCCCACAAAATCGCTACAGCCCAAGAGTTTTTAGCCATCCCATTACAAAAAGCAAGTATACCCATGATGAGGTAGGATACATTCTTGCTCAACTTAAAGAAATTACTAACCGTAATGATTGGACTAAACCTACCAGTGATCATCCTTATTTTTCATTATCGATGAAAAGCTCAATCGAAGCAGACATGTTGTCAGCAGCGCTTGAGCAAACTAAAGCCGTGACAGCCATTACCGATAAGCTACCAGATGAAAGTGGCTACACCATCAAAGTTAGCATTATTCGCTCTGACTTACTAATGTTGCCCCCATCACCTAAATTTCTTAGTTTATAAAATATTTTTGAAAATCTTTTCAAAATTAAAATAACATGTTATTAATACCAAACGCGGTACTTTAAACCCACTCTTCCTTCCCTCTACACTTATTCCGGAGCGTTTATGAAAAACGATCAAGGCTTTTCTTTGATTGAATTAATGATTGTTGTGGTCATTATAGGCATTTTAGCTGCAGTGGCTTTACCCTCGTATAAAAATTACGCTAAAAAGGCACGTTTTAGCGAGGTAATAGCTGCAACAGCGCCTTACAAAGTAGCTATTGCATTAGCCTTGCAGCAAGGCTTCACAAGAGAAGAATTACTTAATGAAAAACACGGCATTCCTTCAGAGCTACCTCCCACTCAAAATCTAAGCAGTCTCACCGTCGCAAACGGAGTTATCTATGCTGCAGGTAGTTCATTAGTTGAAAATGCAACTTATATCCTTACCCCTAATCAAGATGGTAGCCAGTGGCATGTTGAAGGCTCATGCATAAACTTAGGATTATGCGAGGAAACTGGATAATGCTGCCCGAAATTACATGGGATGACGCAGCTTCAGATGAATCACTCATCAATTTTGTCGACAAAATATTATCTAGAGCAGCTGAACTATCCGCTTCCGACATCCATATTGAGCCTTCTGTGACACATAGCCGGGTCCGATATCGGATTGATGGTTTACTTAAGCCAGCTACCCAGATGCCAAAAGATATTGCTAATCGTGTAATAATGCGTTTAAAAATCATGGCTAATTTAGACATTGCAGAAAAAAGACTACCACAAGATGGAAGAATTTTACTTAAACAAAATATATCTGTTACTGACATCAGAATTAATGTTTGCCCTGTTATGCATGGTGAAAAAATTGTTTTACGGCTGTTAGATATCAAGAGAAACCTGCTTGATATTCATCACTTAGGTTTCAATAGCCAACAAAAGGATTTATTTATTAATAAGGTTACCCAGCCACAAGGTCTCATTCTAGTAACAGGCCCTACTGGTAGCGGCAAGACTACTACGCTCTATTCAGCATTAAACTATCTCAACCATTCTGAAAAAAATATTATTACTATTGAAGACCCCATTGAAATACAGCTTGAAGGGATTAATCAAGCTACCATCCATCCCAAGATTGGTTTTGATTTTGCATCTGCATTAAGAGCATTTTTAAGGCAAGATCCTGATGTAATTATGATAGGAGAGATACGCGATAAAGAAACAGCCGAAATTGCTATCCAAGCTGCTTTAACAGGACATTTAGTTTTGTCTACCTTACATGCCAATAGCGCTATAGAGTCTTTATACCGATTAATAACTTTAGGTTGCCCCGTTCTATCCCTAGCCAACTCTCTATCCCTAATTATCAATCAACGTTTGCTTCGTAAAAAATGCCATCATTGCCAAGCCGGCTGCACATTTTGTCAAAACGGTTATTCGGGCAGAACCGCCATCTTTGAATGCTTAGCCCTCAGCGGAGCATTGTCACAGCAGATTATTAATAATCAAAGTTACCAAGAATTACAGCATACTATAATGCAAGATGGCTTTTTAACTTTAGCAGAAGCAGGTTATGAAAAAATTGCGGCTAAAGAAACTGATTCTTTTGAGCTCACCAGGGTTTTGCAACATTGAAAGATAAAGACGTACTAAATTTATTTCGACAACTTGCGACTCTCCTCTCCGGAGGAGTTAGTTTAGCTAAAAGTTTTGAAATATGCATACAAACCTTCAAACATCCTGCATTACTTCAGGTTAAAAGTAATCTAGAAGCCGGCGTCAGTTTTTTTAACTGCCTACAAAAATATCCTGCATTTTTTGACACTTTAATTTGTCGTTTCATTCAAATTGGGGAACATACTGGCACACTTGATTTGATGCTAAATAAAATTGTAGATTATTTAGAAGATCAACAAAAACTTTCACAACAGATAAAACAAGTCTTGTTCTACCCTTTAATTATTTGCTTAACAGCCACTGCTTGTTTACTCTTTATGTTGCTTTACATCGTTCCACATTTCGCGGCATTGTTTTCCCAACTGCCACAGAAACTGCCCATGATTACTCAACAAGTAATATCACTATCAGCTGGGTTATGCCGTCATCAGAATATGATTTTTGCCTTGTTAATTTCTTCAGGATCTATAGTTTATTTCAAAGCATACAACATCAAAAAATGGTGTTTAAATTTTTTACCCTATCTTCCTATAGCTTCAAAGCTTTATAAAAAAATATTATTAGCAAGATGTACACAATACCTAGCGCTATGCCTTAAGGCTGCCATACCCCTATCCGATAGCATATTATTGACTGCTAAACTATTCTCAACTCCTATCTCTTCAATTCTTTATAGGCTGTATTCAGCTATTCAATCAGGCAACCGTCTGCACACTGCCCTTGCCTATAACAGCTTTTTCCCTTCTTTGCTCATTCATATGGTCAAAACAGGTGAGGAGTCTGGCACGCTGGATATTATGCTCAGCAAATTTACTACTATTTATGAGAATGATATTGCCCAAGACATTAGCTTTTTTAATCAAGCGCTTGAACCCTTGATTATAGCTATACTTGGTGTTCTAATCGGAGGAATACTAATTGCTATGTATCTACCCATTTTTCAGCTAGGGACGGCATTGTGATGAATACATTATCAGCTTGGATAGCCAGTTTTTCTGATTTAGTTAGTTTTTTTAGCTTCCATTTAGGCTTTTTTCTCTTTTCAATAGCTATTGTTTCTTTATTCATTGGTAGCTTTTTAAATGTTGTGATTTATCGTCTACCCCGCATCATGCAAAATGCCTGGCAAGAGGAGTGTAGAGTATACTTAGGGCTTAAACCACATACTGACCCTGACCACTTATCCCTTTCCTTTCCCTTTTCGCATTGTCCGCAATGTAAAAAAACTCTAAAACCTTGGCATAATGTTCCACTGTTAAGCTATTTATTCATGCACGGCAAATGTGCTTTCTGTCGCACCAGTATTTCAATGCGCTACCCTATTGTTGAACTCTTAACAGCTGTGGCCTCTGTTTATGTAGCCTGGTATTACGGTGTTAGCACTCAGACTCTAGCAGCTTTGTTTTTAACATGGTCTTTAATTGCCCTTACATTTATTGATATCGACCATTATCTTTTACCTGATCAACTCACTCTGCTAATTCTTTGGGTAGGCTTATTTGTAAGCCTATTTAATGTATTTTGCACTCCTCAAGATGCAATCCTAGGCGCCATCGCTGGGTATATCATTTTTGCCGTAATTGAGTGTTTATTCAAACTCGTGACCGGAAAAATTGGTATGGGTCAAGGTGATTTTAAATTATTAGCAGGTCTGGGTGCATTTCTGGGTTGGCAGCAACTTCCTATTATCATTTTGTTAGCTTCTTGTATTGGTGCAGTCTTTGGCATAACCCATATGACAATTAAAAAGCAATTTAAAAGCGTACCGCTACCCTTTGGTCCCTACTTAGCTCTAGCAGGCTGGATATGCTTGTTATGGGGGAATGAAATCTTAGCTACTTACTGGCAATGGATACAATAACGATGTTAGTTGTAGGCTTAACGGGAAGCATTGGTAGTGGCAAAACAACTGTAGCCAACATGTTTGCCAATTTAAAAGCCCCTATCATAGATGCTGATATTATTGCTAAGGATTTAACCCAACCCCATACAAAAGCATTTCATCAAATCGTAGAACATTTTAGCCATAGCATAGTGTCAAATGGAACGCTAGATCGCAAAAAACTTAGGCAGATCATATTCGATAATCCAAAAGAAAAAAAATGGCTAGAAAATTTACTTCATCCATTTGTCATTGAGACTATCCAGCAGCAATTAAAAAATATGACTTCAGTACCTTATTGTATAGTCATTATTCCGCTGCTAATTGAAACTGGGCCCTACCCCTTTATCGAAAGAATACTAATTGTCGAAACTGATGAAGAATTACAGCTAGTAAGATTACAACAACGCGATCAGAGCCATATTGAAGATTTAAGAAAAATATTAAATAGTCAAGCAACCACTGAAGAAAGACGTCAACATGCGCATGACATCATCTTAAATCATGGAGACTTAAATGATTTACGCGTACAGGTTGAAAAGCTACATACCATTTATTCTGCATTAGATAACAATAGTTAGGACATCACGGCATCTGACACCATTAGCTTAGCCAATCCTAAATAGCATGTGCCTCAGTGGATGAAACGATAATTGGCATTAGTTATAATTAAACAAAACATCACTAGCATTTGGATCATACACAAAAACATAAGGCTCAGGATAACGCACGTTAATCAGATAAAGTCCGTGTGGTGGTGCAGTTTCTGCTGCTTTACGACGGTCTTGAGCTAATAAAACCTCTTGTGCCCACTCGGGCTTTTCCCACCCTGCTCCAATACGCATTAGAACACCAGCAATATTTCTTACCATGTGATGTAAAAATGCATTAGCTTCAATCTCTATAATTACAAAATCATTACGCCGGCTAATAGTTAACTCCGTTATATTACGCATAGGAGAATTAGATGAGCACTCTGATGAACGAAAGGAATTAAAATTTTGTTCACCTAAAAAAAATGGCGCAGCATTTTGCATTGCTTCTACATTTAATGGAAAATAATTCCAGGTAACTTTAGATAACAAAAGCGCAGGACGGATGGGATTATTATAGATAATGTAACGATAACGACGGCTTAAAGCTGAAAATCGAGCATGAAAACCATAATCAACTGACTTAGCCCAACGAACAGCTATATCTTTAGGTAAGTGCGAATTAGTACCCCATATCCAAGCGTCGGGATGGCGTTTTGCCTCAGTATCAAAGTGTACAACTTGCCCTGTAGCATGCACACCAGCATCTGTGCGACCAGCGCAATGTAATTGCACAGGCTCATCAGCAATTTTTGATAACGCAAACTGCAATTCACCTTGTACAGTCGGTAGACCTTTCTGGACACTTTTTTGAGCTTGCCAGCCATGATAATGGCTGCCATCGTATTCGATACCTAAAGCAATGCGCACTTACAATTACTCAGCTGGATTAATGAAAATTATTTTGGAGCAAATGCTTGGCTTCCCGTTGCTGCTCGGGTGAACCATTTGCCATCACGTTATGTAAAATATTTTTAGCAAGATTTTTGCGGTCGGTTTCAATATAAGCTCTTGCAAGATCGAGCTGCGTAGTCATCACATCATCACCAGCAATAACCTCAATATCTTTGCTACTGATCGTGAATGGTTTGCGCGCAGGTGAAGCATTGGCAGGAGTCATAACTGGCGTTGAGGAAAAAGCTAAAGCTTCTTGCTGTTTATAAGTTCTGTCAGTCCGTGATGCAAACCAAAATAAAATAAGAAAAATAAATATTGAAGAAAAACCACCAATTAACAATAACATTTAAACCTCTACATTATATCTATTGATTATTTATAATGCGCTCTGCGATTTGCACCGCATTAAGCGCAGCTCCTTTACGCAAGTTATCCGTAACTACCCATAAATTGAGGCCATTTGGATAAGAAATGTCTTCGCGAATACGCCCAACATAAACCTCATCATTACCAGCCGCATCTTTGGCAGGCGTTGGGTA
>CAZXFO010000189.1:0-6305 GCA_964639745.1 uncultured Coxiellaceae bacterium
TGAAGTAATGTGCCTCGCCTCTAATCAAAAATATGCTTTAGCGGCTTACCAAAACGCATGGCGAGATAAAAGTCTCGCTAGGGTGAGAAGCGGAAATATCATTTTAACTCGTCATGAAGATACAGAAGCACCTAATAATTCCTGCCTTTTAATCAAAACCGACAAAACTTATAAGATTATTCCGGTCGATAAAAATGGCAATCGTGGCCAAGCTATGACAGTGGACCCGGAAAGTGATATAGCTGAAATTGCCCAAAAAATTCCAGATTACGCTTTCAGCAATTCTGAAAAACAGATTAGTCAGGATTCAGCTGTAGTCCAAAGATTATTAAGAGCGATAAGAGGCTTAAATAAAAGAAACTTAGATCAAAAAAGCTTAGCAGCAAAGGCAAATTTAGATAAAGATATTCGCCATCGTGTGAAATTAGGATTAGTTGCTTTTAGCCAAATTTATAATAATAGCTTGAGTTTCTCCGAAGCTCTTGAGTCAAGAATCGAGAATGGAGACAAAGATAAAGATATTAAGAAAGATGAAATTCGGTATAAAATTTTAGCCGGTGAGTTTTCAAAAATCGATGCTAGCCCAGAGACCTATATTGTTATTAAACCGACAGTTCATAAAGATGGCTGTATTTATTTTGTAGATGCTCAAGGCAAGAAAAGCTTATTAAAAGATGAGGTTATATTAAAAGCTCTACGCAAAATTAGAAAAGCTGATTTGCAAACTCAGGGCTGGAATGAGAGGTTTAACTTAGAATTAAAAAAGCTCATTCTAGACTATTATTTCCGTCAACTAGATCGAAAAGCACATTATGCTATTAAGAATTATAAAACCCGCTGGCAAAAACTAACGACTATTTTTGGGAATATCTTAGCAGCATTAACAGCTTTTGCTTACGGGACAGTTGAGTTAGTAGCAACTATGCTTGGTTTTTTTGTTGCAGCAGGTGTCGTTTGGACTAGCCCCTTACTAGCAACAGTCGGAGTATTACTATTAGCGGCAGCAATAATATTGCCTATTCCTACCACATGGGCTGATTGGAAAACTTTTTCGACCTATGTCCCCGGCTTTTTTAATAATATCCGTAAAGAATATAATGAAATTAATTCGCCACTAAAAAAAGGTTTGTTTTGGGCACTTTCTTTTTTTGCCATTGCAACCGGTATAGCTGCCGGCGGGCTTGCCTATACATCGGCTATAGCTTTACCTGCAATGATAGGGCTTGGCGCAGCTGGCATTATCTTTCCCCCCCTTGGAATTTTCCTTGCTGCAGCAGTAACGCTTTGCCAAGCATTTTCGATGATACGTAGCTTTACTAAACTATTGCGCAAAGAAAATTCATGGAAAGAATTTAAAAGGCCGTTTAAAGAAGTAAGTAATATCCTTCGAGATTCCAACGCAGGGTGGGGTAGGAGGATTATCACATGGATTGTGGTAGGTGGATTAACAGTATTATCGATTCTTGGTTTGATGATGAGTTGTTTTACCTCGACTCGCTCGGTAGGCAAATTTTTTATTGACCAAATACAATTAGCTCCCCAGAGAGCATTAGCATTAGGAATTTTTATCAGCGGCGTTAGTTCATTTTTAAGTAGAGTTTACTTTACGTTTGATAGCGCAGTCACAGCAGGGCAAATACTATGTAAGCGCTTATTGAAACCCAATCCGCGTAAAATTTTAGTTAAAAATCCTAATAAATATGAAGTTTTGGTGCTTGATGAGGATCTGAAAAATCCTGATGAGCTTCTTTCTAAAATAAATAAGTCCGCTAAGAGTAACATCATTATTTTTACTGGTAGTTGCTCTAAAATTGCATACTTTATTAGAGATAAGAAATTGATAAATACTGAAAGTAATGATGATAAAGAAAAAATTTTAGCCGTTAGGTTGAACGAGAAACAACAAGCTCTTATTAAATCCGCTGCTTTTCAGCAAGATAAACAGATGCTCAATTCATTAATTATCCAAATGGTAGAGCAAGGCGAGCAAAAATTAATAGCTAACGAAAATAAACTTAATCCCATACCATTGAAAGAAATCGTGACGGTAGGAATAAATAGCACAGTGGCAGGAGCTTTTTACGCTCAGAATATGCTAGCTCTAGCACAGCAAACTCCAGAACAAGTCAGTCATGATGTTGACCTCCATCTAAGTGGTATGGAGCCAGTCTCAGCAGGATTGTTAGCTGCGAGCGGTTTAATAACCGCTGGCTCGCGTTATGTGGCAATTAATCTCAAGCATGTTGTTGAGCCTGAAGATCCTTATGAGGCTGATCGTAGAGAGGCTGCTAAGTCGCGTATTAATGAAAATGTTAAATATTATCTTGCGAAAAACCCACATTCTGTATTTTCTGAAGCATACAAAGCTTCTGACGCGTCGGAAAAAGAAGGGCCAAAGCTAAACCTGTCATCAGCGACGCCAGCATAATACAGTATGCGGGTACGCATGGATTTTGGAATTTGTCTATAAGCCACGTTACGTACATAGGGGCGGCTCCTCCTATATAGGCATAGCTCAAGTTGTAAGAAATTGAAACGGCCGAATAGCGTACCGCAGTAGGGAATATTTCAGAAAGTACTGTTGGCATAATTCCTTGTTCTATAGAAATAAAAATAATTAAAGGCAGTAACGAGGCGCCTGCTAAATAGATATTATTGCTTGGTAAGTATGCGAAGCCCCAAAAAGCGTATAGCATGTTGCCGCAGACAGCTATTTTTAAGAGTGTTACTTTATTGAAATAATTGCTCAATAAGCTTGCTGCTGGGACAAAAAATAAAGTCAAGATTAATAATATAGATTGTAATGATAGCGCTTCGTTAAGTGTGTAATGCTTTATTGCGCTTAGATAAGTACTGAGATATACAGTCAGAATATAAATTCCGCAAGCGCCCATCCAGCACATCAATGTACCTAAAATGAGTAATGGTTTATATTTTTTGAAAAGAACTTTTAATGGTTTTTGATGTAATTTTTTTTCTTTTTGCAGCAATAAGAATTCGTAACTTTCGATAAATATTTTTCTGAGTTGATAACCAGCAATTCCTAAAATTCCACCAACGAAGAAAGGTATGCGCCACCCTATCGATAAAAATAAATCATGCGGCATCAAAAATGATAGCAAGCTAGATAAGCCGACACCCAGTAAAACCCCTATATTAGAAGCATTATTCGAGAGGCCACTTAAAAGAACACGGAATCGAGGCGCAGCGATTTCGTTAAGATAAACCATAGAGCCTGCAAATTCGCCACCCACGCTTAAACCTTGTAGTAAGCGTAAAACAATTAAAAGCACTGTGCTTAAAATTCCTATGGAAGCGTAAGTGGGTAGGCATGCAATTAAAAGACTAGGTAATGAGGTTAATAATATGGTTGATCGCAAGGCTATAACTCGCCCGAAGCGGTCAGCAACCGAACCAAAAAAAGCGCCGCCGAGCGGCCTTAAGAAATATCCAATCGCAAAGATAGTAAAGGTTTGTAAAAGACTAACCCATTTTTCTTGTGCTGGAAAAAACAATTCAGCGATGACCGGAGCTAGAAAGCCAAAAAGCCCAAAGTCATACCACTCAATGGTTGTTCCTATAATTCCTGCAATAAAGCTCTTAACACTGCCTTTTTGATTCATTAAGGGGGCTTCTGATTGAATTCCTATATAGTTTTCATAATTTTAATAAATTAATCAACTAGCTTTTTATTTAAGCTGTAAAATCAAAGAGTTGAGCTCGGTGGTTTAGATGAGGGTGGAACCAAAGGATTAGTCTCAGTGGCATCGTGCTCTTCATCAGAATCAGATTTGTCGGTAGATGAAGGGGGTGTGGCTGGCCTGCTTTTAGGAGAATAGGTATCTTGGTTAAGTTCCTCAAAAATCTTTCCTGTGTTTATGCCAGAGCTAGAGTGAATCTGTTTGGCTGAAGATTTTGGATTAGCAGCGGCAATTTGATTAGCAAATGTATAACGGCTATGTCTAATGTTTTCTATCCAATCTCTAATTTTACAGGCAACGAGCACCAGCGTTGCCGCTCCAGCTCCTGCTGCAGCTATATTCACTGCACCACCGACAAAAGCAGCAGCAAAACCAAGCTTGGCTGCAATAACGGCCCCAATAATACCAATAGGGCTAAATATTCCTGAGGCCATTAATGCGATACTTGTTAAAGCAACTAAAACAATAGCAGCAATCATTGAATAGCGACGGATGCGCGGTCCAAATTTTTGCCAGAAAGTACCAGGCTTGTTAAACTCGGCGACTTGGCGTGATAGATCATAAACTTTATTTGGTTCTTGCAGTTTATTAATAATATCTTTATCTAATATACCTTCATCTTTAATCCCTGGAGAGCCAGGGCTATTAAAATGGGCAATCATTAATTGGTGGCCGCTAGAATACAGCTCTAAAAAAATATTTAAAAAGCGCTCGCGTTCAGCATCTTTTTCACCAAAGTCGGGGGAAGTTCCTGTCTCCGCTCCGTAAATTAGCATATCATCTGCTATTGTTAGCTCTGCGTTTTTACGATCTTTAGAGCTTTTACAGTTGCCAGTAGATAAGCCGCCCATAAGGCGCGTAGTAATGTCATAAAGCCCAGCTAAATACAAGTTTCGATTATGATCTTTAGATGGATGAGACTTTAATTTTTCCATTTGCTCAATTGCAGAGCCAAGTAAATTAAGGCGTAATTTTTGCTCTTCATTCTGATTCTTTTCTTCAAAATTTTTAGACAGTTGAGCTTGCATTTGCTGATGAAAATCTCGGGCAAAATTTATAAACTCCTGTCGGGGTGCAATGGGCTTGCTTAGAATATTAATGCCGACATTTAAATTATAAAAAGCAACGTCATGATGTTTATTTTGTTTTAGATAATGGTTTAATGCTAGTTGCTTTTCCTGAGCAAGCTTAGTGTTATTCTCATCGCCGCTAGCTCCGGTAACATCAATTAAACTACCAATAAATCCAGCTTGATCTTTGGGGGTAACTAGTCCACCAAGAAGTATTGGCATCTGAATTTTATCACTTGGTTCAAAGCCCCATATTGCTTCAAAATCATTTTTTGCATTTTGAATAGCCTCATTTGAAAGCATTTGTTCTAAGTTACCAATGGCACTTTTTTGCCTGTCGCTATCGTTCTTCATATTAAAACTGGTAGGCACACCTTGTCTTAAGGTGGTGGTGTGCAATATTTTTCGGTCATTCTTTTTAACAATTAATTCATGTCGAGTTGCATTAGCTTCGCCAGGAATGTGACGTAAAGTAGAGGGTCGGCATTTTTCATACTTGCTCCAGTCACCATCTATTTCTGTTGGAACAATAGCCAGTAGCGCAGTTTGAGCCCAAGAAGGGAGATCTTTAAACCATTGTGGTTTTGATTTGCTATGGATTCTGAGTAAGTCATATTTTTGTTCGTCAGTTAATTTTGCATGGCGAATTTCTTCACGCTGCTCAATCACTAATCTGCCTTCTTTGTTACGGCGTTCATAGGTTGTTATAAGAGGAGTAACGCGTTGCGATAATACCATTTGCCATGCGTAAAATGCTTCGGCTAAAGCGATATCTTTAGATTTAAAACCAGAAGCCTTAGGAAGCTCGTCAGTATAAAAATCATAGAGCTCAGAGCTAAAGTTAACCGGCTTACCTTGCATCTTAATTTTAAATTCATTAAGCCTTGCTATTTTTTCCTTATAAAGGCTCTGAATGGCATCGAATCGGCTTCTAGCAATTTTATCATCGAGATTACTATGGTTTAAGCAATAAATAGCACCATTGATAAAAGCTGTTAAGCGTGTTTCAAAAGCAACAAAAATATCAAACGGGAAATCGTTAGGTGATGTTTTTGTTTGAGTTAGGTTAGGGGCTAAATCGCTATCAGACGGTAACTTGTAGTAATCGAATGCCATATAGGTCTCATTTGTAAGTGCGTTTAATTAAAATATAGCACCATATCATTAAAATACTCTTAAAACATAAACATGCGTATAAACAGGCTCGTTATTCTGGGTTCTAGTTGCTGAAGTTTGATGGCTTATTATATATAAGCCATTGTTTTTAATTAAGTTATCAAGATAGTGACGTGAATGTTGAAAACGCCCGGATGAATTAATTCTAAAATCCTTATCTTTTGAGATTTCAGTATTGAAAATAAAAAGCCCTTGGGGTGCTAATGCGCGTCTTATGAGTTTGAATGCAGGTTCAAGATCGCCTGAGTACATAAGAACATCGCCTGCCAAAACTAAATCGTATAATCCACTATTTTGATTCAGAAAATCGATATAATCCTCTTTGATTAACTGATCATAAATTTTTTTACCATAAGCC
>CAZXFO010000190.1:0-1892 GCA_964639745.1 uncultured Coxiellaceae bacterium
AATCCGCATAGATTTACAAAATGATCCTATTGGTATTGATAAAAACGGCAATGCAGTTTATCTAAAAGATCTTTGGCCAACTAATTTGGAAATTTCGGCTGAAACAGCCAAGATACATCGTTCATTATTTCAAGCACAATATGCAGATGTTTTCACCGGGAATAAAGAATGGCAGCAAATGTCGATACCCGAAAGCCAAACTTATGAATGGCAAGCACAATCAACCTATATTCAAAACCCGCCTTATTTCCATGAAATGAAAAAATCTTCTCATTCCATTAAAGAAATTAAAGGAACGCGTATTTTAGCTTTATTTGGAGATAGTATTACCACTGACCATATTTCGCCTGCAGGTTCAATTAAAGCTGATAGCCCTGCTGGCCGCTACCTAATCCAAAACGGAGTTGCTGTTAAAGATTTCAATTCCTATGGAGCACGTCGTGGCAATCATGAAGTTATGGTACGTGGCACTTTTGCAAACATCCGCATCAAAAATGAAATTCTCGGCGACATTGAAGGCGGCATTACAAAGCATTACCCTTCAGAAGAAATTATGCCTATTTATGATGCAGCCATGCGTTACCAAGAATCTCAAACTCCGCTGATTATTATTGCCGGCAAAGAGTATGGCACAGGTTCATCTCGAGATTGGGCAGCCAAAGGTCCAAAACTACTAGGTGTAACGGCCGTCATAGCCGAGAGCTTTGAGAGAATACACCGCTCTAACTTAATAGGCATGGGGATTTTACCTTTACAATTTCAAGACGGTATAACACGTAAGACATTAAACTTAGTGGGCGATGAAATTATTGATATCATTGAGCTGCATGATCAAATTGAGCCAAGAACCTTAGTAAAAGCTATCATCCATTACCCTAACGGCACAAAAGAAGAAATCACTTTATTAAGTCGTATTGATACCCTTAACGAGCTTGAATATTACCGTAATGGTGGAATTTTACAGTACGTACTAAGAACCAAAGTAGGTACTTAAGCTCAATGGGCCTTACCACAGAGCGTGTAATACATAGCATTAAAACAGCTCTTGCTTGTTTAATTGGCTTTGCCATAATCAAATTGCTTCGTGAACATTTGCTCTTTGACCAATGGCTAATTATAACTATTTTAGTTGTCATGTGCGCGCAGATAAGTGTCGGTAGTGTTTATGTCAAATCTACCCTAAGATTTATTGGCACTTGCGTAGGCTCACTATTAGCAGCGTTCGCTATTCTGACTTTCGACAACAATCCTCTCGCCTTCGCTTTAGTAATAGCCTTTTCAGGCATGATATTCAGTTTTCTGGCAACAAGCCAAAAAAGCTATAGCGATGCTGCAACATTAGGTGCAGTAACAACAGCCATAATTTTAATTAACCCAGCCCCTACTCTTACCTTAACCATCGCACGCTTTGCTGAAATTAGTATAGGTATAGCGATAGCAGCTTTAGTTTCTCAATTTGTATTGCCAATCCATGCTCGCAAACATTTACGCGCTGCTCAAGCCCGCACTCTCATTCTTTTGAGTGATTATTATTCTCTTGCTATAAATGCGGGAGATAACGCAACCATAGCGAATCTTGATGAAGAAATTCTAAAATCTTTCATTACACAACGGAAGCTAGCTCAAGAAGCAAAACAAGAATTAATTGGCAGCCGATTTGAGCCTCAACACTTCAAACTCATAATTGATAGCGAGAGAAAAATCTTACGAGGCATTGATTTCTTAAATACTATTTATAGTAAATTTGATAAGCAGCAGCTCTTAAACACTCAATCTCAATGGTTAAATTTCAATAAAAAAATTGTTTTTACACTTAAACAGCTAGCAGCGTTTGTCGAAAACCCAAAACATGAGCAACGCTTAGTATTAGATATTCCCACTATCTATAATGT
>CAZXFO010000191.1:0-4204 GCA_964639745.1 uncultured Coxiellaceae bacterium
AATTGGTGCGCATGGATACTGATGTTAAAGGGCTTAAACCTATCCTAGATGATATTGAGCGCTTCACACGTACTGATAATGAACATGCATTATGCGAATGGCAAAGCATTACTATTAATGATTTGGTGTATCATCATACTCCTAATGTTGAAGTATTTAATAACCTTTCTCTAACACTGAAGCGCGGTGAAAAAATTGCTTTAATAGGTTTCAGTGGCGGCGGTAAAAGCACGCTACTAAACATTATTCGTGGTCTGTACGTCGCCAAACAAGTTAATCTTATTATTGATGATGTTTCTTTTAATACGCTTGAACCCTTGCAAACCCTGACTACTCTCATTCCTCAAGACCCAGAAATTTTTGAAAATACCGTTGCCTTTAATATTACTCTGGATGTGCCAGCTAGCACTGATGAGATTGAACAAGCTATGCGATTGTCCGCATTCCATAAGGTGCTACCTCGTTTTCCGTTAGGGCTTGCGACTGATATTTGCGAAAAAGGGCAAAACTTATCATTTGGTCAAAAGCAACGCCTAGCTTTAGCACGAGGCCTCTTTGCAGCACGTTATAGCTCAATCATTTTAATGGATGAGCCTACCTCCAGCATAGATCTACCAACCGAGACAGAAATTTTAACTAATGTAATTCAAGCTTTTCCAAACTCTACGCTTATTGTGTCTTTACACCGCCTGCACCTATTGCCCAAGTTCGATCGTATCATCATGCTGGATCATGGCAAGGTACTTGCCGATGGCCCAACTCAAGAATTACTTAATCAAGATGGTCCTGTATATAAGTTATGGCAATCCGCCAACTTAGTTAAAGCTTAATTTTAAAAGCCCCTATCAACCTTCCATCTGCCAATCCGCTGCTATAATTAAATTAACTAGTCTATACATGGAGAGAGCATGAAAAAGACATGCTTAGTAACTGGAGCAAATAGTGGGATTGGTAAAGAAATTTCATTAGCATTAGCCAAAGCAGGTGCTCACGTTATTATGGTTTGCCGCAATGAGGAAAAAGGCAGAGCTGCTCAAGCCGAAATTAAAGCTCTCTCCAGCTCACAAGCGGTTGATTTATTAATAGCAGATCTATCGTCCCAATCATCGATTAAATCGCTTGCCAAAACTATTAACGAGCGCTATGCAGCTTTGCATGTATTAATAAATAACGCAGGTCTAGTGCTTGCCAAAAAGACACTTTCAGAAGATGGCATTGAAATGACTCTAGCGACAAACCATCTAGGTCCTTTCCTTTTGACCACCCTGCTATTAGATTTAATGAAAAAACATCATTCTCGTATCATCAATATTTCTTCTGCTATTCACAAATGGACAAAAATAGACTTAAATGACTTACAATTTGAAAAAAGAAAATATCGTTTCATGAGAGCTTATGCACAATCTAAATTACTCATGAATATTACAACATTCGAATTAGCTCGTCAGCTTGCAGGCACTAACATAACTGTTAATTGTATCCATCCTGGCGTAGTTAGAACCAACTTAGGCAGCTCTAACGCTAAAAATTTAGCCGTCAAATTTTTAGATAAAGCTATAAAGCTTTTCTTCACTAGCCCCAAACGAGCTGCACAATTTCCGTTTTGCTTAGCAATGTCATCAGAAATGGATCATATCACTGGGCAATATTTCGTAAAAGGTAAACCCGCTAAAGCCAGTCGTCTTTGTTACAATGAAGAGCTCGCTAAAAAAATATGGAGAAAAAGCCAAGAGCTATTGGGTATTTACCCAGATGGAGAATGCATAGAGCCATCCCATAAGCCTTTGAATAAACAAGCTAACTAGAACATAGGTAAATAAAGTTAACCTAAACAACTATTTTAAAAATCTAGCCTATAATTATTAAAAGCGCCTGGAGGTCCTATGAAACACACTGATGGCATAAAGGTAGAAAAGTCAAAAAGCAAGAAGGTACTTTTGATTAAAGGTCTAGTAGTAGACGTTATTGTATTGCATATCCTCGCCTTTTTTTTATATCTAACGATTAACTGGTTTTTCTTCAGTTTGAATCAGCTTTTCTATATCAAGCAAACAGTTTATGCAGTAGGGCCTAATATGGTAGCAAGAGTAATGCACGATGCATCTGTAATCCAATTTAAAGTTTATTTTTCAGGAATACTTTCATTGTTCCTTATTACTTTTGTAACAAGAAATGTCAACTCTATCATTGATTTAGCCCGGGATTTGCTAAAACTAAAATTGAAAAAAATATTGCGCATCTAAACTGTACGACACTTCTACCGTCTTCGCGAGCTTATGGAGTGTTTAAGCCTGACACTCCTATATTGCCAAATTGCATATCACCTACCCTGAAATAGCAATCAACCTATTCTTTTTCTAAGCGCGATTGATAGGCTTAGCTTCACGTGAAATGAGTGCAGATTTAAGAGAACTGGCCTTGAATTGATCGCGCGGTTAGCGTGAGACATTCAATATAGACCAATTAGAAATAAGCCTTAAAACCCCTTTTCTGTTATATTTAGCATAATTTTTAACGAGACCATATTTGCAACTTAAGGATAAGCCATGTCATCACCAAGAATAGCCGATACACTTCTCCCTTTACAGGATAGCGCCATACATTATTCAATCGCACTAGATGACTTAGCTATATACTTTAATTCAAATACAGACTTGATTACTAAAAGGGCCTCTGAGTTATTAGAGATAGTAAAATCCTGCCCGGATCAAGTTGAGGCCTATGTAAAATTAAAAGAAAAAATTAGAGCATTTGAAGCCCTACCCCCTAGCAAAAAAACTGATCGACAATTGCTCTTACTTGAAATTGATGCTTTATTTGAGAATGTCTACCAATTCATTCTCAACCATGACTTATTGCGGCTAGAGTTTCTTAATAAAGCAAAACCTATTTTTAGCCATATTAATGGCGATTTAAAATGGCTTGAATATTTCTCAAGATTATATTTTCAAGAAATGCTCGCTTCCGAAAATAAAACAATAACAAAATTTGAATTTTTCCCGAAACTAGATGGCGACCAACTTGGCCGCAGAGCTCGCATCCAATATTCAGTAGGTGAAGATAAAAAAGAAATATTTTACTTTATAAAAACACACCAAGAAGGAAGTCGTAGGAATGAGAAAAATGCTCGTCCCGCAGACCCTAAGGAACTCTTCTTTTATAAATTACTAGAGTTAACAGGACTGGGCCCTAAGGTGCATTTTTATTTAAACCCGTTAGTTGTGGGCAGCTATTTCATCGCCACTCAAGACGAATCGTTTACTAAATCAGCTAACAAACATAAATTTTTCAAAACCTATGGACAGTTAAGAGGTGAACTGGAAGAAAAGCCTGAGAACTCGTTTAAAGAATCAGCTGTATTCTTTCATTTACTCGAAAAATTATTTCATTTGTGGGATCTCATCACCAACCCAGGAAATTTTGGGAAAGTTACCATTAACGAAGCCGATAGATACCACCAAAAATGGCGCATTATTGACTTTCGAACAACCAGCTTAGAGCAATATGAAAATATAAATATCCTCAATAACTATCTAACCCAAGCTGAAACGGCAGAACATCTTGATCCCGTTAAAAGTTTCATTAATAACTTAGCTGAAAATGACAAGATCAATATCGCTAAACAGGCTATAAACATTTTACAAACAGGTAGGTTATCCCACAGCAAAAATACTCATAAACTTCCATTAAATGAAGCTATATTCACAGCATTTTGCTACATAGCTAGACTATTACAAAAGCAAGCAGCACTTGGCTGCTTAGGATTCACCCTCAATGAAAAACTAGGCCACTTAGCAAATAAAACTTTAGCTACTTTATCTAATAATGAAATCATTCAGGAGTTCAACCAATTACAGCCTTCAGAAAGAGGTGATTTAGGAAATTATGTTATTGCTGCTTCTAAAAATCTTAAAGAACTTTCAGATGAAATCGAAAAATATAGTGCTAAAAGCGATAGCGAAATAACAAATGCTAATAATGACCGAAGGCTTTCTGCTTAAAATATTAAGTAATTTACATAAGCGTCATACTATAAATTAAGCAATATAGAGAGCCACCAGCTAATAATACATTGGACACCGCATGAAGCTATTGATTTTGCTAGAATTATTCGCTTTAGGGCTATAAATATAGCCATATTTGCTTATTATTTGTATAATTTATCATCTTTAAATAATGGAGCCATCATTATGATGTCAGCCCG
>CAZXFO010000192.1:0-6390 GCA_964639745.1 uncultured Coxiellaceae bacterium
TGGCAATCACAACATACTATTATTCAAGTTTCTCACGAAGATATTCCATTTCTAGTTGACTCTATTCGCATGGAATTAGATCGTTTAGAGTATCAAGTTCATTTTACAATCCATATCGGTGGTCTAAAAGTAAGACGTGATGCGCAAGACCGCATTACTGATATTTTACCTATTGGTGCAATGTCAGAAGATGCTACCACTGAGGCACCTATTCACATTGAAATCGACCGCATTGTTGATCCATTGTTGATGGAACAGTTACGCCAAAATATTGAGCACGTGCTTGGAGATGTTCGTTTAGCTGTGCATGATTGGCGAGCCATGGTCAAAAAAATGCAAGAGTCTATACAAGAACTTGAAAATAGTCCTCCTCCTTTAGATCCTGATGATATTGCTGAATCGAAAGACTTCTTGCGCTGGTTAATTAATAATAATTTTAGCTATTTAGGCTGCCGTGACTATAAGTTGATTGGTGATGGCATGAATCGTGCTTTGCAAATGATTCCTGGCTCAGGCTTGGGAGTATTGCGTGATAAAGTGGGCAGTAGAATTTCTCGTAGCTATGCAGAATTGCCACCCCAGGCACGTAAAATTGCTTTATCTAAAAATATTTTGATTATTGCTAAAACCCATACTAAATCAACTGTGCACCACCCGGGGTACACCGATTACATTGGTGTTAAACGTTTCAATGAGAAAGGCGAATTAATTGGTGAACGACGCTTTATTGGTCTTTATACTTCTAGCGCTTATCATTCTCATACTAAGGTTATACCATTTGTTCGTCATAAAGTTGCTCGAATTTTGGAAGAGTTACATTTTACACCAGATAGTCATGATGGAAAGCAAGTGTTTCATATTCTCGAAACACAACCTAGTGATGATCTTTTCAAGGCAACACATGAAGAATTAATTGAACTAACCCTCGGTATTTTGCAGTTACAAGAAAGAAAACGAATTCGTCTTTTCGTCCGCCAAGATGCTTACGGCCGCTATTTTTCCTGCTTAGTGTACGTGCCTCGTGAAATTTTTACGACTGAATTAAGCCTGAAAATGCAGGAAGTGCTGATGCAAGCTTTTGGGGGGGTTGAGTCAACTTTTAACACTTATTTTTCTGACTCAGTGTTGGCTCGCATCCATTATAATGTTCGTGTTGATCCGCAAAGTCGCCCGGATTATGACGTTGCTGAAATTGAAAAGCAGTTAGTTGCTGCAGCCCGTTCATGGCGTGATGAGCTAAAAACACGTCTAATCGAAGCGCTAGGGGAAGCAGAGGGTCTGCAATATTTTGCAAAATATTATAAAGCATTTCCAGCTAGTTATACTGAGGCTTGTTCGCCACGTTCAGCTGTTGATGATATTAGAAAAATTGAAACCTTGACACAGCAAAATCCTCTAGGAATGTCATTTTTCTGTGATACTGAACGTGAAGTCGAGATTTTACGCTTTAAGCTATTTCACCTAGAGCAGCTTATAGTTTTATCCGATGTGTTACCAACTTTAGAGCACATGGGGCTGAGGGTTTTAGGTGAACGCTCATATGAAATAAAGTTAAAAAACAGTAGAACAGTGTGGATCAACGATTTTGATATGCTTTATGTCTCGCAGAAGCGTTTAGAGGTTGAACAAGTCGCACAATTGTTCCAAGAGGCTTTCTCTCAAATTTGGATGCGTAATGCAGAAGATGATGGCTTTAATCGCTTAGTATTTGAAGCTCGTCTGAATTGGAGTGAAATTGCAGTATTGCGGGCTTATACTAAATATTTACGCCAAATTGGCTTCACCTTCAGCCAAAATTATATTGAGCAAGCTCTTATTAATAATGCAGAGATTGCTAGTGATTTGATGGCTTTATTTAATTTGCGCTTTTCTCCCAATGCTACTGAGACTGAGCGCAATGAAGCGCAGGTTGTGGTAGAGAAAATTGAGAAGGCTTTAGATAAGGTTGCAAGCTTAGATGAAGATCGTATTCTGCGGCGCTTGCTAGAAGTGATGCAAGCTACCTTGCGAACTAACTTCTTCCAAAAGCAAGTTGATCAATTTGGTAATACAACTAGAAAGCCTTATATCTCATTTAAATTTGATCCCCGAGCAATTTCAGATTTGCCGTTGCCTCGCCCTGTATATGAAATTTTTGTGTATTCGCCACGGGTGGAAGGTGTGCATTTACGCGGTGGTAAAGTTGCGCGTGGTGGATTGCGTTGGTCGGATCGTCGTGAAGACTTTCGTACCGAGATTTTAGGTTTGATGAAAGCCCAGCAAGTTAAGAATTCACTTATTGTACCTGTTGGTGCTAAAGGTGGCTTTTTCCCTAAACAGCTGCCAGTTGATGGCGATCGTGATGAGATTCAGAAGGAAGCTATTGCTTGCTACTCTATCTTTATTCGCGGGCTTTTAGATATAACTGATAACATTATTGATAATAAAATTGTGCCGCCAGCTGATGTCGTTCGTTATGATGAAGATGATACTTATTTGGTTGTTGCAGCAGATAAAGGTACAGCTACATTTTCAGATATTGCAAATGGCATCGCTCAAGAATATGGCTTTTGGATGGGTGATGCTTTTGCATCCGGTGGTTCTGCTGGATATGATCATAAAAAAATGGGTATCACCGCGCGTGGTGCTTGGGTGTCTGTAAGACGACATTTCCGTGAACTTGGCCTAGATCCAGATAAAGATGACTTTACGGTTGTTGGCATTGGTGATATGGCTGGTGATGTTTTTGGAAATGGTATGTTGCTTTCTAAGCATATTAAATTGATCGGTGCATTCAACCATGTCCATATCTTTTTAGATCCAGATCCGGATCCTGAAACAAGCTTTAAAGAGCGCCAACGTTTATTCGAAACTCCACGTTCAACTTGGGCGGATTATAATCCTGAGCTAATTTCAAAGGGTGGTGGTGTATTTAACCGTTCTGCAAAATCTATTCCAATTTCTCCAGAGCTTAGAAGGGCATTAGGCATAGAAGCTGAAGTTTTAGTACCCTCCGAATTAATTAAGGCGATATTAAAAGCCCCTGTTGATTTATTATGGAATGGTGGCATTGGTACTTTCGTAAAGTCCAGCAATGAATCCCATTTAGATGTAGGCGATAAAACTAACGATGGTATTCGCATTAATGGTGATGAAGTTAGAGCTCGCTGTGTAGGAGAGGGGGGTAATTTAGGTTTTACCCAGCTAGGCCGTATACAGTACTCATTGAACAACGGTGTTATTTACACTGATTTTATTGATAATTCTGCGGGTGTGAACTGTTCTGACCATGAAGTAAATATAAAAATTTTGCTTAATAGCTTAATTGCTAGTGGCAAGATGGGCTTAGAAGAACGTAATAAGCTGCTAGAGCAAATGACCGATGAAGTCGCAGAGTTAGTTCTTCGTGACAATTATGAAACGACACAAATCTTGTCTTTAGAATCTGCTTTTTCGCAACAGACTATCGATATCTTCAGAAGATTTATGACGGAATTAGAAAAACGTGGTCGCTTAGATCGTAAGTTAGAATTCTTGCCTGACGATAAAGCTATTTTAGAACGTAAAGCGAATAATAAAATATTTACCCGTCCTGAAATTGCAATTTTGCTTTCTTATTCAAAATTATTTACCAAGCAAGATATTCTCGCCACCGATATTCCAGATGAACCTTTCTTTGAAAAATATTTATTAACAGCATTCCCTCGCTTGCTTGGTGAACGCTATTTCAATGAGATGAAGAATCATCGCCTAAGACGTGAAATTATTGCTACTCAATTAGGGAAAAACATTACGGATCATATGGGCATTAATTTTGTCGAGCGACTTTATCGCGAGACGGGCGGCTCTGTTGCTTTTGTGGTACGTTGCTTCTCAATCTCTGCGTCTATTTATGAGTTGACTACCCTGTGGCCGCAAATTGAAGCTCTTGATAATGTCGTTGATATTGCTACGCAGCAGTATATGATGATACAGCTTTATTATATGGTGCGTCGTGGTACACGATGGTTTTTGCGTAATCGTAAGCCGGATATCGATATCCAAAAAACCATTGACGATTTTACGCCGCCCATTCGTGAATTGATTAAAAGGCTGCCAGAATTTTTACCTAGCCAAAATCAAGAAGTTTTAAACATTGAAATTCAAACCTTAATAGAAAAAGGTGTACCAGAATCTCTCGCTGCTCGCATAGCTAGTGGCGTGATTCTTTTTACTTCTTTAGATATTGTTGAAGCTTCACGTCTGAGTCATTTTAGTCTGGAAGAAGTGGCACGTACTTATTATCTATTGGGAAATGAGCTGCATTTAGCTTGGCTGCGCCAGTCCATGAGTGCTTATTCTGTTGAAACACAATGGGATGAATTAGGCCGCTCAAGTTTTAGAGATGACTTAGATAAGGTGCAGCGCAAACTAACCGTTAACGTATTGTCACTAACTAAAAAAATGAAAAAAGCGACTATTGAAGAACGCGTAGAAGCTTGGATGAAAGAGCAACATATTTTTGTAAACCGTTGGAAGAATTTAATTGCAGATATTAAGGCTTCTGACAATGCACAATTTGTGACATATTCTGTGTTGCTACGTGAACTGTTTGATTTTGTCCAGATTGCAGAAACTGGTTAGTCATAAGGGGGCAATATGCCGGAAAATACAGCTGAAATAAATTACCCTTCTCAATATGTGGAGGTTTTAGGCTCAAAGATCCACTATATTGAGCACGGCAGCGGTGATCCTATTTTATTCCTGCATACTGTCCCGGCTTCTAGTTATTCCTGGCGTAATATTATCCCTTTTTTAGCGCCACTGGGTTGTTGTATTGCTGTAGATTTAATTGGTATGGGTAAATCTGCTAAGCCTGATATTGCTTATACAATAGAAGACCACATTCATTATATTGAAGAATTTATCCGAGTTAAAAATCTTAAGAATATAACGCTGGTTATGCATGGCTGGGGCTCATTAATAGGTTGCCATTATGCTGTAAACCATGAAGATAATTGTAAAGGCCTTATATTTTATGAATCGTTTCTTAGGCCCTTACAAGGCAATGATTTGTCATTGCCATTTCAAGAGCAATTATTAGAATTGCGACGTCAAGAAGAAACCCTTTCAGTTGCTGCAGGCACATATTGGATTGATAAAATATTTTTACAAAGTATGATGCATCCTATATCTAGCGAAATGCTAAAACACTATCGGCAACCATACGAGCCGAATAATCCCGATGCACTATCAGCAGAAAAAGCTCTTAAACAATATTTAAATGAATTACCCAAAGGCGATGGTAAGGGTAAAATAGATAATCTTATCGAAAACTATTCAAAAAAATTAACTCAATCTCAGTTAGCTAAGCTGCTTTTATTTTCTGTGCCAGGTTTTATTACGACAATTCCAACTATTATGTGGGCTAAAGAAAATTTGCCTAAACTAGAAGTAGGCGATTTAGGTGAAGAATTACATTTTGCCCAAGAAGCATATCCCCAATTAATGGGAGAGCTCATGAGTGCTTGGTTGCAAGCTGTTGAGCAGCAAACGGTTATTTAGAGAGGATGTATGGTTGCTAAAACTAAAAAAAAATACCGTGTTGCTGTCATTGGTGCAACTGGCCTTGTAGGTAGCACAACTTTATCTATTCTAGAAGAGCGTAAATTTCCCATTGATGAGCTTTATTTGATAGCTAGCTCACGCTCTGCTGGCGAGATTTGTGAGTTCGGAGGCGACTCATACGAGGTTCAAGACATTGAAAAATTTGATTTTTCCCGCTCAGAAATTTGTTTTTTCTGCACCGGTAATGACGTTGCTGCAAAATACGTTCCATTAGCAGCAAAGCTAAATAACATTGTGATCGATAAAAGTTCTTATTTTCGTTATCATGACGATGTACCTTTAGTGGTTCCAGAAGTAAATGCTCAAACTCTAATGGGACAGAAAAATATAATTGCAAACCCAAACTGTACTACTATTCCCATTGCTATGGTTTTAAAGCCAATCTACGACGCAGTAGGAATTACTCGGGTAAATATAGCAACTTATCAAGCAGTGTCAGGGACAGGCAAAGATGGGGTTAAAGAATTAGCTGACCAAACTGTACAATTATTAAATGGTCGTCCTATTGAGCCTAAAACATACCCGCAGCAAATTGCTTTTAATCTGATTCCGCATATTGATGATTTTCAAGAAAATGGCTATACCCGTGAAGAAATGAAGCTTGTTTGGGAAATTAAGAAAATTTTAAATGATGAAAAATTAGCGATTAATCCTACTGCAGTTAGGGTGCCAGTATTTTATGGACATGCTTCTGCAGTGCATATTGAGACAAAAAAGAAAATTACTGCTACGGAAGCTATAAAACTTCTATCGCAAGCTCAGGGCTTGGAGATAATTGAAGGAAAGTTTCCCTACCCAACGCCT
>CAZXFO010000193.1:0-6921 GCA_964639745.1 uncultured Coxiellaceae bacterium
AGCTGCTTTCTTCGAACGGCCTCGTTTCCGTTCTGACTCTTCTACATGAGCAGCCTGTCGCTTTTGCTTATCAGTATAGCTACCCTTAGATCCACGCGGCATGCTTACCTCCTAGTAATCAGTGTCTTTATCAATATCTAAATTGTCTTTATTCATTGATTCATCTGATTTAGAAGGTTTGCGTTCGGCGGAAACCTGCTCTTTTTTGTCTTGTGGAGATTGCTGATTAGCCATATAAACCTCCTTTGCATATTAAGGGAATAATAAGACACTAGGAATATAGTAGCAGAGATATAGCTTAGAAATATTAAGGAGTAAGCTGTATAAAAGAATTTATTTTGCTAAATAGCTAACTGACATCACAATGGCACGTTTAACCATCTTGTTATGCCAACCCTGAGGGCCAGCATAACATTTAGGTAGCAACCGAAATGGCTTTAATTTTAAGCACCTGGTTGTTGTTCTTCTTCAATAGTTTCTTTCATGCTTAAGCGAATTTTACCTTGGCGGTCAATTTCAAGCACTTTAACGCGCACAATTTGACCTTCAGATAAAACATCACTGACTTGGCGGACACGCTCTTTTGAGATTTGAGAAATATGCACCAAACCTTGTCGTCCTGGAGTAATAGCAACTAATGCACCAAAATCCATTAGCTTGGTAACAGGCCCTTCGTAAATTTGCCCAACTTCCACTTCGGCAGTTAGCTGCTCAATACGACGTCGAGCTTCTTCACAAGCATTCATATCGGCTGCTGCAACCCTAACGTCACCGTCATCGCCAATATCAATTACGGTACCTGTTTCTTCTGTTAAAGCACGAATAGTCATTCCGCCTTTCCCGATTAAGTCTTTAATCTTGTCAGCAGGAATACGCATATTTAGAATACGGGGCGCATAAATTGACATTTCTTTGCGAGGCTCATGTACAGCCTGATTCATAATACCCAATATATGCATACGACCTTCACGTGCTTGATCTAAAGCATCACGCATGATTTCTTCAGTGATACCATCAATCTTAATATCCATCTGTAAAGCAGTAACGCCTGTGGCGCTTCCTGCTACTTTAAAATCCATATCGCCTAAATGATCCTCGTCGCCCAAAATATCTGACAATACGGCGTAACGCTCTCCCTCTTTGACAAGACCCATAGCAATACCAGCAACTGGAGCACGCAAGGGAACACCTGCATCCATTAGAGCTAAACTGGTACCACATACGGTTGCCATAGAGCTAGAACCATTTGATTCAGTAATTTCTGACACTATGCGAAGAACGTAAGGAAATTCTTGCTGAGAAGGTAACATTGCATTAATAGCTCGCTTAGCAAGATTGCCATGACCAATTTCGCGGCGTTTAGGGCTACCAACCATTCCAGTTTCGCCGACAGAATATGGGGGAAAATTATAATGCAGCATAAAGCTATCGCGGCGCTCACCTTCCAATGCATCAATAACCTGTGCATCTCTCTCGGTACCTAATGTAGCAACTACTAAAGCTTGAGTTTCACCACGAGTGAACAATGCTGAACCGTGAGTCCTTGGCAATACACTGGTACGAACCGTAATAGGGCGAACTGTTTTTGTATCGCGCGCATCGATTCTTGGTTGACCTGATAATACGCGACTACGCACCACATCGCTTTCTATTTCTGCGAGTGCATTATTTACATGCTCTTTAATATTATCTAATTCCTTTTCTGTCTTACCAGAATTTTCTGCAAGAATTTTCTGTAAAACATTTTCACGTAAAGTTGCTAAAGTCTTTTCACGATCTTGCTTGATAACTATTTGGTATGCATCTGTAATATCTTTTTCAGCTAGGGCTAATACTTGTTGTTTAATCGCTGAATCCACAACTACAGGCTGCCAAGTCCAAGCCGTTTTTCCAGCGCTGCTTGCCATGTCTTTGATATTCTCAATAACAACCTGCATTTCACGATGGGCAAACATCACGGCACCCAACATAATTGGCTCGGGCAACTCGCGTGCTTCCGATTCAACCATGATGACTGCTTTTTCTGTGCCCGCTACTACCATATCGAGTTCAGACGATTCCATCTGGGAGAAAGTTGGGTTTAAAATATAGTTGCCATTTTGATAACCAACACGTGCAGCACCCAATGGCCCCTTGAAAGGCAACCCGGATATACATAACGCTGCTGAAGCACCTATCATTGCTGGAACATCTGGATCAACTTCAGGATTCATTGATAATACGGTAGCGATAACTTGAACTTCGCTGGTGAATCCTTTGGGGAATAATGGGCGAATGGGTCTATCAATGAGGCGAGAAGTTAAAGTTTCCTTTTCTGTAGGTTTACCTTCACGTTTGAAATAGCCACCTGGCACTCGACCGGCAGCATATGTTCTTTCTTGATAATGAACAGTGAGGGGGAAGAAATCTTGCCCAGTCGGACTATCTTTGCCAACGACAGTAACCAGGACGACGGTATCATCCATATTGACTAAAACTGCACCAGTTGCTTGACGAGCGATTTCACCTGTTTCTAGGGTGAGATTATGATTTCCATATCGAAATGATTTCTTGATAGTAGCCACTTGAAATACCTTATTTAAATTGAAAAAAGCCACAGAGGATAAAACCTTCTGTGGCTAACTTTTTGTTTAATGAAGAAAATTAACCGCGTAGGTTTAAAAGCTGAATCAGCTGGCGGTAGCGCTCTACACTGTTATTTTTTAAGTAACGTAATAGACGACGACGCTTGCTTACGAGCATAGCCAAGCCAAAACCAGAACGTTTATCATGTTGGTGTTGTTTTAAATGTTCTGTTAGGGCGCTGATTCTTTTAGAAAGCAAAGCGACTTGCACTTCAGGTGAACCTGTGTCTTTTGCGGCACGCTGATGAGTTTTGACAATTTCCGCAGTTGCGCTGGTTGTTAAAGCCATGAAACATTAACCTCTTTAAATATTAAGACCTTATTCGAGCCGGTATTGTACAAGCAAACGGCATGTTTATACAATGGGTAGTTTTTACTCTTTTTACATTGATAATTAACAAAAAGCCAGATGTTTCTGTTCAAAAAATAGTCTTTTATGGTTTTTTGCGCTCAAAAACCCTAACTTTATAATTAAAGGCTGTGCCTAGGTCAGTTAATCGATGATAGGCTTTCCATTCCTGCCTAAATTTATCGTTCTGTGATAAATAAGCGATAAAATCAAATTTAGGATCGATATCAAATAGTTTTTTGTCGAACAAATCAACAAAAACTAAATCTGGTTTTTGTAAATATAAGTCATCTGCAATCATATTGATAAAAGCATTTTCATCAGCTGAATGTTTTCCTTTGTTTTTTATAAACGATACAACCGGCCACAAGCAGTCAAACCGCTGCGTAATCTTGCTCTGCGTATAATTAATGAGCGAAGCGCTATAGCTAACCTTGTTGGATAAAAAATAAAAAGAGGAATGCTGTCCATCATGCTTATTTATAAAAGATATTAAGGGATTCAAGGCCTTATCTTTGAACTCCAGACTTTTTCCATAAACACTATAAGCAGTAAATATTGGATGTGCTAACAACATAATACCCAAAGTAGCAACTACGATGTGTCCAAAAACATTATTACATTTGCGTGGCGCCAGTAAGCTAAAAATTAAAAGCAAGAGCACCGTTGTAATTATAAATTGGTGCGTAGACCAAGCAATCCGATGCACTATATAAAAGCAAATATAGCTGATCCCTAAAACTAAAAACAAATTAGTCGAGATTTTTAGTAAAGATTGTCGATAGCATAAAAGTAAAAAACTAAACACAGCGGCAAAAAAAATAAAAAATTGGTTTGGAAGGAGAACAATCGTAACCCAGATAACCGGCAGATAGCTTAATAAAAATAAAGTGAGGAATATTTCGAACAAAATAATGCTGACGTAATCAACAACAGTATAACTCGACTGTCTCGCTAAAATTGTAAAGAACATGGCGCTAAGCACGATGGAAGCTGAGAAAAACGGTAATAAATGATAATAAAAATTATTATGCTGTGCGAAATAAATAGCTACAAATCCCAACAAACTTATCACTAATACCGTGCTAAATTGCTGGTAAGTATTTTTTTTATAAAGCAATAAATACAACAAGACAGGAAAGCTGCTGGCTATTGTGGTGTGATTATCAAGCAAAGTGTACCACTGATCGCCAACCCCTGAATAATAATTACGGATCAAGAATGGTGTTACTACAAATAAATAATCCTGAAAGAATGCTAAAAGCACCAAGCCATATAGAATAGCTACAATCACCATAACCATAATCTCGGGGCGCCGCCAAGCTAAATAATTTTTCTTATAAAAAGCACAGTATACCTCTAAAGATAATGGCAGTATTAAAAATTGTGGCTTAATGCAGAAAGCTAATCCTGCCAACAATCCAATTATTATTATTTTGTAATCAAACTGTGTGTTATTGCTTTGCAACTCAAAGCCTAATTGCAAAACATATGGCATGCATAACATAAATAACAAATGATCACGTTGCCCAAATTCGTAAAAAGGTAAAATGAGATACACAGCAGCAAGAGATAACATAAATGTATTTTTGATAAAATAATCTCTGGGTTTAAAAATATTTTTCGCAACACTGTTACATAAATATAAAGATATGCTGGCCAGTAAAAATATATATATTTTAAATATGACAACTAAATGTATTTTGAAAAACAAACTAATCCAAAGCGGCGGGGCATATAAAAATAAAATAAGCGGAGGGTTAGGGTTAAATATATCTTGCAGGTAATTACCGCCCTGTATCAAGGCGCTCAAAGCATGTAAAAAATAGCTAACATCCCAATTGAGTAAAAAGTCACTCTGGATTTTCCATGCAGTCACATAGATAACAACAAAACCTAACCATGCAATACCGCGAGCTTGTTGCATATGGCCTCAAGAAAATAATTTATAACAAGCTAAACGTCGCACATGTTTTAAATATTGGTATGCGACTTTAAAGTTAAGTTTGCTTTTACCATACATACGTTCAGAAAAATGTATAGGAATCTCGACAATGTTTTTACAATGTAATTTGAGCATTAATTCGAGCCCAATTTTCCAGCCAACCGGGTTTAGGTTGTTTGCTTTAAGAAATTTATCCCGGTGCAAAGCAAAAAATCCTGATAAGGGGTCTTTAACTGTAACTGGTAGCATTACTTGAGCTATAGCAGCAGCAAAACGGGAAGTAATTCGGCGTTGCACTGGCCAGACGCTATCTGTGCTACCACCAGCCACATACCGTGAACCAATAACAAAATCTGCGGACTGTAGTGCTTTTAACATCTCTGGGATTTTTTCAGGCGGGTGGCTCAAGTCCCCATCCATCAAAACTAGAAGAGGGTGCTTAGCTGCTTTAAATCCGTCTAAAGCAGAAAGGCTTAGGCTTTTTTTTGCTTTACGTACAATCAAATGTAACCATGAGTAGCGATCTTGTAATTCTTCAATCGCTGATTCTATGCCATCTCGGCTATCATCATCGACTACTATTACTTCAAAAATTTGGCCATCAAAATCAGCGGCAATCCGTTCAATTAAGGCTTTAATATTCTTAGCCTCTCGATACGTAGGGATAATAATAGAAAATCTTTCAGCATTATGCGTTGTTGCTTCCTGTAACAATTCAATCTCCTGACCAATTAAAGCTATTGTAAATCCAACCATTCTTGCAAAATTATTTGTGCTGCTGCACTATCAACCTGCCCATTTTGTAAAGCTTGATAGCCACCCGCTTGAAACAAACGTTCACGGGCATCTACTGTGGTTAAACGCTCATCGATCTCATAGATGGGAAGCTTATATCGCTCATGCATCATCCGGGCAAAATCACGAGCCAATTGTGTTAATGGCTGCTCTGTCCCATCCATATTTAATGGTATCCCAATCACAAAGGCCTCGGGGTTCCAACGCTTAATTAGCTGGGACATTTGATCCCAATTTGGTACGCCATTTTTAGCTGCTAGCGTTGCTAGGGGTCTAGCCATTTTAGTAACGACTTGACCGATTGCCACACCAATGCGCTTAGTGCCAAAATCGAATCCTAGTAGAATAGCCGAATTTTTATCAGACATAGCTTTAAGCCGAGGGCTTAATTTTGGTTTGCTTATAAATAGGCAGCAACATTATGACTATCCTTATCATAGCTCCGTCGGTAATATCTCTAATATTAGCTCCTATCTTATCATTGTGGCAAAGGGGATAAAACCGTTTCTTTTACAGTTCTTATAACCCTTTCAACGGTTAAACCACAGTCTTGGTATACATCCTTGGCTGGAGCAGAAGCACCAAATCTATCAATACCTAACACCTTCCCTTGTGTGCCCACAAAACGATACCAATAATCGCTCGCAGCAGCTTCTATAGCTATTCTCGCTGTTAGGTGAGCAGGTAAAACTTCATTCTGGTATTTAGGATCTTGCGCCAAGAAAACATCTGTTGAGGGCATTGAGACAACTCGCACCAAGATACGCTCTTTTTCCAACTCTTCAGCTGCTTTTACAGCCAGCATAACTTCTGATCCAGTAGCAATAATAATTGCATCAGACATGATATTAGAATGATCCCGAACAACGTAACCGCCACGCGCAATATTTGCTAAAGATTTATTGTCTCTTTCAATATAGGGTAAGTTTTGCCGAGAAAATAACAAGCAGGTTGGGCCTTTATTCTCTATAGCTGCACGCCATGCTACAGCAGATTCTACTGCGTCACAGGGCCGCCATAATGAAAGTTTAGGAATAAGACGCAAACTAGGAATATGCTCTATAGGCTGGTGAGTAGGGCCATCTTCGCCTAGGCCAATAGAGTCGTGGGTATAAACAAATATGGTTTTGATCTGCATTAAAGCTGCTAAACGAACAGCATTACGCGCATAATCAGAAAATGTTAAAAACGTACCACCATAAGGTATA
>CAZXFO010000194.1:0-13991 GCA_964639745.1 uncultured Coxiellaceae bacterium
GCGAGCGCGGATGTCTATCGTCCAGCGGCTATTGATCAGCTGCAAACTTTAGCAGCTTCAGTGGGTGCTGAATTTTATCCCAGCACCACTAATCAAGATCCTGTAGAAATTGCTCGTAATGCTATTCAAGCTGCAAAAGGCAAAATTATCGATGTTGTTATTATTGATACTGCCGGCCGTCTACATATAGACGAAGACATGATGGATGAAATTAAACGTCTGCATCATGCCATTCAGCCTATAGAAACCTTATTCGTCGTAGACAGTATGACAGGGCAAGATGCTGCTAATACGGCCAAAGCTTTTAATGAAGCTTTACCTTTAACCGGCGTCATTTTAAGTAAAACTGATGGTGATGCTAGAGGTGGGGCAGCGCTTTCTATTCGCCAAATCACCGGCAAACCCATCAAATTTATGGGGGTGGGTGAAAAGATTGATAATCTTGAACCCTTCCACCCTGAACGAGTAGCCTCACGTATTTTAGGAATGGGCGATATTGTCAGCCTGGTTGAAGAAGTTGGTCAGAAAATCGATCGCGACAAAGCTGAAAAGCTTGCCAAAAAAATTCAGAAAGGTAAGACATTTGATCTTGAAGATTTTCGTGATCAAATGAAAGAAATTGGCAAAATGGGTGGAATGATGGGGATTATGAGCAAACTGCCAGGCATGAATCAAATTCCCCCCGCCTTAAAAAATCAATTCGATGAAAAAGTTTTGAAACGATATATCGCTATTATTGATTCAATGACCCCTAAGGAACGCCGGTTCCCTGATCATATCAAAGGCTCTCATAAACGCCGTATCTCTTTAGGGTCAGGCACAGATATCCAAGCTATCAACCAGCTTCTTAAACAGTTCACGATGATGCAGAAAATGCTTAAGAAAGTTAAAGGCGGCGGCATGATGAAAATGCTGCGTGGGCTACAAGGCGGTCTACCACCAGGAGTACTGCCATGGTAAAACCCATACGTCGGCATTCACATCTGCAAAAACCAACGTCGAAAAAGCGAATAAAATGGTGGCGTGGGATTTTAGGAGCTGCTTTAACAGCTTTTATTATTGTGCCATATATGATGGGCAGCGATATTGAGAAATATCTTAATAGCTGGGTGAGCTCAGTTAACCAACAAGATAGCAAGCTTCATCTCGCTTTAGTACATTATGAACGCCATTGGTTTAGCTCAGATGGTGATATTGTGCTAACAAGCAACATGCTTTCCACCCCTTTAACCATGCATGTTAAAATTTATCACGGCCCGCTGCTATTTCAGGATAATTATCCTCGCTTAGGTTTAGCATTAATTAAAGGTGATATTGATGCAAGCAATCTCTTTGGGCCACAAGCAGCAATTAAGCTCAGTGGCACAACACAATTAGAAGCCTTTATCCCCTATTTCAGCGATAGAGAAATCTGGGCTTCTTTACCAGCCATAAAGATTACTGATAAAGCCAATCATTTCATTTATACCGTCCCTAGCCTAACGGGCAACTTTGATGGCGATAATCTAGTTCAAATTGAGATGCCTTCCTTAAAGGTTAGTGAATTAAATGGCGACAGTGTCGCAGAACTTAATATTGGCCTTTTGCGCATTCTTCCAAATAACCACTCTTCTTTTGCAGCGAAAAACATTCATATTTTCCACCAAAAAAATGGCCGCGACGCAACTGTAATTAACAATTTATTAATCGACGGCGAAACAAGCACTGACGGCAAAAATATGGCCGTCAATCTTTCACTACACTTTGATGATCTTGATCCTTCTTTAGCTGACGCAACAATTTTACCGTTTGGCCCGATGGAATTTAAATTCCAAGTAAGCGGCTTACGCCAAGAAGGTGTTTTTGCATTTTTAGAATTATTACGAGCATTTGGTCTAGAAAAAGATACCCTAACTCCAGAAGAAGCAGCAAAGCTCATCAAAACATTATCGAGCACGCTATCAGCCAACACCCAGTTTAATTTATCAGCTAATTTAAAAACTCAAGATGGCCCCATTAATATCCAATTTAATGGTGGTTTTACCGACAAGGCTATCCAAGAAGCTTCCGATTTCATCGATGCTTTTTATACCAAAGGTGCTATTAAGCTGAGCGCTAATGTTATGCACGCCTTAGCAGACTATAAATTACAAAGCTTAGCTTTTATCTTAGATTTTCTTAAACCAAATGGCCCAGAATATTCTGCCACTATCGATATAAAAGATGGCAAGATCAATATCAATGGCAAAAATATTAAAGAAGCATCAGCCAATACGAATACTATTAGCTAGTACATATGAAGTAATTACATTACTTCATAGCAACATGGCGAGCAGATACTTGATTGTGGTCACTAGCTAACCCATCAAGCCATTCAATAACTGATTGCCAATTTTTATTTCCCATTATTGCTGCACCAGTAATGCCGTCTTTTAAGGCTGCAAAGTTATGATGATTTTTAGCAATTCCTAATATTGTTTCACCACTATAATTACTGCCGTCTAGAATTTGCTTTAGCAATTTGATGTTAAAAGATTGCGATGATAAAAGTGCAGCTACAACCTGCGCAGTATTGTTATTAAAACGCAGCGCATGCATTAGATATGTATCTCGGTTTACTTTATTAGCAACAGGCTTATATGCCCAACGTTCACAACCCCCGACAATCTTTTTAATTTCGTCAACATGCCCCTGTTCAATGGCAACCAATAACTGTTCATCAGCGTTATCACTACGCGCTCTTTTAGAAAAAATAGAGCTGTCATTAAGCTTTATTTGACTGATAGACTCATCTTTTATTTCTACTTCATTTTTTTCCGAAATATTCTCTTCAGCTTTTCTTTTTCTATTATTTTGATTGTTGGTTATATCAACCAAAATATTTCCATTTTTTTGGATCAATAAGTTTAGATTCTTCTTGATATGCATGAGCTCGTTAAGCTCACTTTCAGTTTCTTTTAAGGCCAACTTTTTAGCATGTTCTAATAATGCATTGGCGTGTGGATATAAAGCTGGTTGATTTAGCTCTGCCATTATATACCTAGCAAAAGATAGTAATACTTTAGCCTTAGCTTTTATATTTTGACATAGATTAGCAGCAATCATTAGCTCACTAGCTAAGGCCAGCGTTAAGGCCAAACGCTGCTCAAACGAAGCGCTATCAAATTCTTCCTCAAATAAAATTTCATTATGAGGTTTATACTCATTGATATGAATTCTCTCACTCTGATCTCGCTTTTTGATTTTGTTTAAAGCCTTATTGGTTTTAGCATGCACCGCAGGTAGTTGATCTTCATCCAAAGGATAATATTTAGTTACTTCATTAACATAAACATTTTCGATAATAATAGACGAAGCCTGGTCAGGCTTTGCAAATAAACGCAAGCTACTAGTCGTTTTATGGCCTTTGACATTATATTTTGGTTGATAATTCTGGCTTGGCGATGAAGAATTCTCACTGGGAGCTTCGTTATTTCGATGCAACAAAGTAATTGTGTTTTCATTACTTAAACAATCTTCGTCTGACTGCTGATTGATAAATTGGCGTAACATATTCCTAACCCTCGTTATTTTTTTGTAAATATCTTGTATAAGTGATGTCAGGATCATATAGTATAAAAATTAACGTTTTATTAAGATTTTAGCCAATTATTAAATATTAGTTTTTCATTTAAAGCAATTGAAAACATAATTTACGCCCTTATTTCAGCTTGCCAAACAAGGCTTTGACACTCCAACCCCCCTCACGTATAATTTCCAGCCTTTAAATGTGGTTTAACTTATTGTAGGAACATAAAGAATATGGTCGTCATTCGTCTAGCTCGTGGTGGTGCAAAGAAACGCCCCTTTTATCATATAGTTGCAGCTGACAAGCGTAGCTCCTTAAACGGTCGTTATATCGAACGCTTAGGCTACTTTAACCCTATCGCTCAGGGTAAAGAAGTCCCTTTGCATATGAACTATGAACGCATTCAGCACTGGTTATCTTTAGGCGCTCAGCCTTCTGATCGCATGCAGAGCTTGATCAAAGATTATTTAAAAACGCAGGCTAATAACCCAGGTTCTGCTGCTTAAGGTTGAACCTTATGAGCCGTGCCGGCGAATATATCGTCATTGGAAAAATTGGCGCCGTTTACGGCATTAAAGGCTGGTTAAAAATCCATTCTTTAACCGAGCAGACTGATCAAATCCTGCAATACAGCCCCTGGTTCCTCTCATCCCGCGATGGCTGGGAAGAGACAAAAATAGAATCAGGTCGGCCGCATGGTAAAGCATTAGTCGCAAAATTCACTGGGATTGATACTCCAGAAGCAGCTAGGCTTTTTACTGGCAGAGAAATTGCCATTAAGCGAGAACAATTAGCCTCCCTGCCTGAAAATGAATATTATTGGGCAGATTTAGTAGGTTTAACCGTTATTGATCAACACGGTAATGCGCTAGGCAAGATTCATTACCTCCTAGCTACAGGCTCGAATGATGTCTTGGTCATTAAAGACCAGCATGGCAAAGAACACGGCATTCCCTACCTGCCAGGACGAGTAGTCCTTAAAATTGATTTAGAACAGCAGACGATGTGGGTAGATTGGGAACTATTATAGATAAGCGGAGCAATCATGTGGTTCGGTATTATCACCCTTCTACCCGAAATGCTCCAATCGCTCCAGTACGGAGTAACCGGTCGGGGCATTAAAAACGGCCGACTAATGGTTGAGACGTGGAATCCTAGAGATTTCACTCAAGATAAACATAAAACGGTGGATGATAAGCCGTATGGCGGCGGACCTGGCATGGTCATGATGACCCAGCCTTTACGAGATGCCATAAAAGCTGCAAGAAATGCTGCACCAAATCCGCCAAAAGTGGTATATTTGTCGCCGCAAGGTCGGCGATTTGACCAGCAGACTGCCGAAAGCTTTCTTAAAACAGAAAGCATGATTTTAATTTGCGGACGCTATGAAGGCATTGATGAGCGAATCATTCAAGCTGACATTGATGAAGAATGGTCGATTGGAGATTATGTTTTATCAGGTGGCGAACTTGCTGCCATGGTAATAGTAGATGCAGTGAGTCGACTAGTACCAGGTGTGGTAAAAGAAGAAGACTCTGTTACGCAGGATTCGTTAAGTTCGGGATTATTAAAATATCCCCAATACACACGACCTGAAGAGTTAGATGATGTTAGAGTTCCTGAAATATTATTAAGCGGGAACCATAAGGCCATTGAAGAATGGCGTTTAAAACAGTCTCTGGGTAAGACTTGGCTTAAAAGGCCAGATCTATTAGCAAAATTAACCCTAGACAGTAAGCAGCAAAAACTGCTGCAAGAGTTTATGGATGAGCATCAAAGCTCATCACAAAGAAAAGAGTAATAAGTTAATAGGAGCATATGCACCATGAGTAACAAAGTCATTAAAATGCTTGAAACCGAATTCATGCAGCCTGGTGAAAACCAAACTGCCAAAAATTTTCCTGCATTCTCTTCTGGCGACACCGTTATTGTTCACATCAAAGTAAAAGAAGGTGAACGAACCCGTGTTCAGGCTTTTGAAGGCGTAGTGATTGCTAAACGTAACCGCGGTTACAATTCAGCTTTCACCGTTCGTAAAATTTCTCATGGCGTGGGCGTTGAACGTGTTTTCCAAACCCACAGTCCTATTATCGAAGGCATTGAATTAAAGCGTCGTGGCGATGTACGTCGCGCTAAACTCTATTACATGCGCGACCTCAGTGGTAAAGCTGCACGTATTAGAGAAAAATTGACTGTTAAACCAGCTGCCAGCGTTAGCACCGAAAAAAAAGCTGCTGCTGATAAAGCAGAGTAACAATGTCTGAGGATAACTCCTCGTTTTCCATTCTTCTTCCGCCTCAATTAGGGGCGGGGAAGCAAATGGCAGTTTCAATCAAAGTTTTAAACGAAAAAATTTGTTCGCTTCAACCACTACTTCCTAGCAAAGCAAAATTTCCCTCTGTACCTAAAAAAATTCAGCCTATTGTCGATGAGCTACACGCGTATTTTAAAGATCCTAAACATCGATTTAATTTATCTTTGCATATAGAAGGCAGCCCATTTCAAAAATCGGTTTGGAAAGCATTGCAAGATATACCGAGCGGTGAGACCCTCACTTATAAAGATCTTGCAGAAAAACTTAAAACCAGCCCCCGAGCCATTGGCAATGCTTGTCGCACCAATAAAATTGCCATTATTATTCCTTGCCATCGCATTGTTGCTAAAAGCAGCCTCGGCGGCTATAGCGGTGAAACCAAAGGCCAAATGCTTAATATGAAATCATGGCTGTTACAACACGAAGGTTATCTTTTGTCGTCCTGAGTGATTATCCAAAGCGCCTACCTGTTATCCTAAGAGCGTTTCTTTGTCATCCTGACTCCTGCAGGGGAAGGATCTCAATGCATTATAAGCTAAATGGCAGATTCTTCCCCCTACAGGGGTCAGAATGACAGTGGGCGTTCAGCATGACATGAGGGCTCAGCATGACATGGGGGCTCAGAATGATCGCTAGGCTTAAGAACACCTTAAAATCCCGCATATACAAACAGTTGTACATTTTTAATACTTCCTTAAGAATTATTAGCTAAAATAAGCCCAAAATAATTAAATAGAAGATTAAAAATGAGAGATTTAATGAGGGTTTTTTTCAAATTCCTTGGGGTCAAACATTATAAGTCTAATCAGCCTACTTTTGATCTTGAATTAGCTGAATTGTTTTATCAGAGCACGAGACATTTTTTTCTTTGGCTTATGGCAGGATTAGGATGTTTAGCCGGAATGGGCGCAGCCGTATTTGGCTTATCTTTTATTGGGTTAATACCTTGGCCCATGGCGATTATGTCATACCTAGCACTATCAGTTATGGTTAGTTCTGGTATTTTTGTAGTACCGCAGCATGGTAATAAGGTCTTATTAGCAGCACTTTTATGGCCTTTGACGCTAGGTGGCGGATTGGGTTTTGCTCTTGGGGCTGCGGTGGGTTATTTCGCTGGTTACACAATCGGGCTCACCTTAGCTGCGTTAACGTATGCTGCTGACTATACTTTAAGCGACTTTGCTGCAGCCATAGAGGGTATCTATTTTGGAACTTGCTTTATTGCTAATAAAATTTCTAATTTTATGGATGACTTATCTATATTCTTTAACCGTAAAGGCGTGGCACTTGCCTCACAACAAAATCAAAATAATGTTAGCAGCAAAAGCTTGACTGAAACAAGCATTACCGACACCGCTAATCAATCTCCTCTGCAAAGTAACACTTCAGAGTCAACTCATTCAGTTGTTAAATCGCAACTTGGAGTGGATACCTCTGGCATTGAGACAACTGAAAACACAGCTTCCACTGATGTAACCCTAACACCTCCACCCTCACCATCTGAATTCACTAAATTTTTCAGAGAAGAACAAAATGGAAATGGTAACGCGCCTGTTGTCATTCCTGCGCAGGCAGGAATCTACAGACTCTAAAAGCTAACTTTAAGAGTGACAGAGGGAAACTGGAGCAACATTTAAAACCAGCTTGAGACTACCTAAAGCACGCAACCAGACCCGCATAAATTCCTGTGATAAATAAGCGATACTGTCTAAACAAACGAACAGGAATTTTGCGGGGTGACAACGCCGCATGGTAAGGCGCCTGTTGTCATTCCTGCGCAGGCAGAATCTACACCCCTAGAAACTAACTTTAAGAGTGATAGAAGGAAACTGAAGCAACATTTAAAACCAGCTTGAGGCTACATAAAGCACGCAACCAGATCCCGCACAAATTCCTGTGATAAATTAGCGGCACTGACATTAGACAGCTTAGGATGGCAGAGGGGCTCAGGGGACGGGGAATAATTACCAAAGATGGAATTTAAATAAGCTAATCATGATTTCAATTAAGATTAATAAAATAATGATAGTTTCAAGTAGATTAGAATGACTATGCTGCAACTGACCATTCAAGATATGCAACAATTCTTGTAACACATCTAATTTCTGATTTAGCGCCATTAAGCGCGTCGGGATATCTAAAAACTTCTTGGCAGAAATAAACATAGGCTCAAGATTAGGGTTGCGCCAGAAAAACTCTGGAGCATCTAAGAATTCACTATTTAAGTTAATTGAACTACGCACTAAAAAAATCTCACCTATTCGCTTAAAAATAGCCCTGCGGGATAGTGAAATTACGCCACGATTCGCGATTTCTTCCGGCAACGAGCCATTTTTTCGAATGGCATCTTGAATAGATTCTTCAAAATTTTCTAGCTTAGTGGATTGCGCCAAAGCATAAGAAAATGCGAGCTTTACTAATGAATTATCTGTATCCAGAGTAATCACATCTAAACGCAATTTATCATCAGTATCAATACTGGTTTCTTCACCAATTACATAACAGAAAAAATCACTCTCGATTTTTTCGAGAGGAAAGTTAGAGAAAGGTAGAATTTGTTCTAAGATTTTTTGCTCTTGGCTTTTCGTTAAACCCCAGCTAACCAAACAACCATGGCTAAAAAAAACAATATCAGTCTTACGTTCGACCCGTGTTACTTGAACATAGTCACGCGATGAACGGACACTATAACCTTTCTTTTTGAAAAAGTTGGCTAACCCGGCCAAATTATAGCTATTGGCAGTACAGTAGGAAACACAGCGGGAAAATGACTTTGGTACTTCTAGCACACGATTCCCTTTTAAATATCCAGATTAATATAGTCTATAGCAAAATTGATTTTAGAGCCAACTCACTCATTGAAATAAATCTAGACGCTTACAAATAAAACACCTAAGCAGATTTAGCTCGTTTATTTTTAAAAAACTGGGTTAATAATTCACCGCAAGGCTCTGTTAACAGGCCGCCCGTGTGTTCTAAACGGTGATTACAAGGTATGTCTAGACCTTTACAGACACTGGCTATGGCCCCAGCTTTAGGATCGAAAGCTCCAAAGACTAGACGCTTAATCCGTGCTTGAATTAAAGCACCCGCACACATTAAGCAGGGCTCTAAAGTAACATATAAAGTAGTGTTTAACAGCCTGTAATTACCTACCGCTTTTGCGGCTGAACGTAAAGCAACGGTTTCAGCATGTGCTGTAGGATCTAAAGTGCTAATAGGTTGATTCCACCCCTCGCCTACAGATTGATCATCCAAAACTAAGACTGCGCCTACTGGAACTTCGCCTTGCGACTCCGCTTTTTTAGCAAGTTCGAGCGCTCTATTCATCCAATAATAATCACGTTCAGAAAACACTGCGCTACTCCCATTCAATGGTAGCAGGCGGTTTACCGGTGATATCGTAAACTACACGCGAAATCCCTTTAACTTCATTCACAATACGGTTAGAAACATTCCCTAAAAATTCGTGTGATAAATGTGCCCAATGCGCAGTCATAAAGTCTGTAGTTTCTACGGCTCTTAAGGCAATAACATCATCATAATGTCTACAGTCCCCAATAACGCCAACTGATTTTACCGACAAGAATACTGTGAATGCCTGGCTTACTTTGTGATACAAACCGGCTTTATGTAACTCTTCTATAAAGATAGCATCCGCTAAGCGTAGCTTATCTAGCGCTTCTTTCTTAACCTCACCCAGCACCCGAATAGATAAACCTGGCCCAGGGAATGGGTGGCGATAAACTAGCTCATAGGGCAAGCCTAGCTCTAAACCGACTTTACGCACTTCATCTTTAAATAATTCACGTAATGGCTCAAGCAACTTAAGGCGCATCACTTTAGGCAAGCCACCCACATTGTGGTGTGTTTTAATGACTTGGGCTTTGCCGGAAGCACCAGCTGACTCAATCACGTCAGAATAAATAGTGCCTTGTGATAGCCATACTACATTCTTGATCTTTTGGGATTCTTCCTCAAAAATCTGCACAAACAAATTACCGATTATTTTTCTTTTTTGTTCAGGGTTTCTAACTCCCTTTAATGCAGCAAGAAAGCGCTCCTCAGCTTTGACTATCACCAAGTGAATTCCTAAATGCTCTGCAAATAGATCTTTAACTTGTTCAGCTTCATTGAGACGCAGCAACCCCGTATCAACAAAGATACAGGTGAGCTGTTTACCTATTGCCTTATGCAATAAAGCAGCCAAGGTAGATGAATCCACCCCGCCAGACAATCCTAAAATAACATGATCTTTTTGGACTTGTGCTTTAATGTCTTGAACCAAATCATCAACAATTCGGCTTGTGGTCCAATTTCGCTGACACTGGCAAATGCCTAAAATGAAACGCTCTAAAATTCGCTTCCCTTGGTGAGTATGGGTAACCTCAGGGTGGAACTGTAAACCATAAAAATGTCGGGTTTCATCTGCTATACCGACTGCGGGGCAATCTTTAGTACTGGCTATAATTTGAAATGATTCAGGTAGCACGCTGACATGATCGCCGTGGCTCATCCAAACATCTAAAACGACATCAGGGCCATCCATTTTATCTTCAATATCTTGAAGCAACCTGCCTGCATAGGGAATTTTTACCTGCGCATAGCCAAATTCTCTTTTGGTGCCAACGCTAACCTGGCCTCCCAATTGGGCTGACATGGTTTGCATTCCATAGCAGATACCTAAAACGGGACAACCCAATGTAAATACAATATCAGGCGCACGCGGTGATTTTTTTTCTAGAACACTAGCTGGACCACCTGACAATATAATGCCTTGCGGGGCAAATTCTTGAATAAACTTGTCGCTCACCTTATATGGGTGGATTTCACAATAAACACCAATTTCACGCACGCGACGAGCAATAAGCTGCGTATATTGAGAACCAAAATCTAAAATTAAAATTCTTTGACTCGGAGTTGTCATGATTAACCCTCGCGATGATAGTTAGGAGCCTCTTTTGTAATTTGTACATCGTGTACATGACTTTCTCTTACTCCCGATGCAGTAATACGCATAAACTCAGCATTATCTTGTAAGGCTTTAATGTCTTTACAGCCGGTATAACCCATACCTGAACGCAAACCACCAATCAGCTGATTAATGATATGAATGATATTGCCTTTATAAGGCACACGGCCTTCAATGCCTTCTGGCACAAATTTTTCAACAGCAGTGGTATTATCCTGGAAGTAACGCTCGCTTGAACCTTGACGTTCTGCCATGGCGCCTAATGAGCCCATGCCACGATAAGCTTTATATGTGCGCCCTTGATAAAGCTCCACTTCACCCGGCGCCTCTTCAGTTCCAGCAAATAATCCACCAATCATGACTGTATCTGCACCGGCAGCAATGGCCTTACAAATATCGCCTGAATAGCGAATACCGCCATCTGCAATAATACGCACATCGGTTTTCTTTAAAGCTTCTTTGACATTAGCAATAGCAGTAATTTGCGGCACGCCGACACCGGTTACAATACGTGTAGTGCAAATTGAGCCAGGCCCAATCCCAACCTTTACCGCATCAGCACCTGCATGAGCCAAGGCTTTTGCAGCAGCACCGGTTGCAATGTTACCTGCAACAATAGAAACGTGAGGGTAATGTTTTTTCAGCCATTGCACTTTTTCAACCACACTTTTTGCATGGCCGTGAGCAGTATCCACGACCAATAAATCAACGCCGGCAGCACTCAAAGCTTCTGCGCGCGCTTCAACATCAGCGCCGGTGCCCACCGCAGCCCCTACTCGTAGCTGACTTGCTTCGTCTTTACAAGCAAAAGGCTTTTCTTGTTCCTTCATGATGTCTTTAACTGTAATCATGCCTCGTAGCTGAAAAGCATCATTCACCACCAATACTTTTTCAATACGGTGCTTATGTAAAAGCTGCATGACGAGGTCTCTAGACGAGTGTTCAAGCGCTGTGACCAAACGATCGCGAGGTGTCATCACATTCGACACTGGCTGGTCTAAATTCTTCTCAAAGCGTAAATCACGGCTTGTCACAATCCCGACTAATTTTTGCTCGGCATTCACTACTGGGAATGCGCGAAAATTATGCGCTTTACCTACCTCTAAAATTTGCCGAATAGTCATATCAGGCATTACGGTGACCGGATCTTTGACCATCCCGCTTTCAAATTTTTTCACCTTACGCACTTCAGCCGCTTGTCGCTCAATCGGCATATTGCGATGAATCACCCCTATACCACCTTCCTGCGCCATAGCAATTGCGAGGCGCGCTTCAGTCACAGTATCCATAGCGGCTGCAACTAGCGGAATATTAAGGGAAATTTGTTTAGTTAATTGGGTTTTTAAACTGACATCTTTGGGCAAAACAATAGATTCAGCTGGAAGCAGAAGCACATCATCAAAGGTTAAGGCATCTTGAACTAGCCTCATAAAGTCACCTCGTTAGTCATTTAGTAACGGTATAGTGACAGTGAATTCTACTGAGAAACCTCAAAAAAAGCGAGACTTATGTCAACAAAGAAGCTTAAGCGCAAGGAGCAGCTTTGAGTGGTTGCTGTTGCTCAGCTTGTTCCGCCAAACTTATTAGACTCCTGAAGAGTTTTTTCTGGCATCCAGCATAAAACAATGCAGCTCCACCGGCAGCCAGTAGTGAACCTCCAATGTACATCCCAGTTGCACTTAAGCCGCCAGTAAATGGAATGCCAGCAATACTAAGGCCAATAATAGCAGCGCCAGCCAGCATGCTTAACGCCCCCACCAATTTTTTCCAAAAACTAGAATGAGCATAAGCACTATTATCGGCATGTTTTTTAAGTTTCAAAACAGCGTCGGCATCTTTTGGATTTTTTATAACCTTTAGAGCGAGCTTTAAGGAATCCACCAGCTTATCTAAAACTTCATTATTTTTTGAAAAATTATTTTTTAAATAAGCAGCTTCTTTTAGCACTTCTCTTGCAGCCAATGATATTTTTGTTGCAGAGCCTGCTTTTAGGCACATGGCTTTGGTTGTCTGTGGGCCTTCCAAATTCAAAATAGCATGATCCAACTGCTTCAATAAGCAATTAACTGCTTCCAATGCAGTCAATCGCTCGACATTATCGTTTCTGGCATAGCCCATAATTTTATTAGCGATATGATCTGGGAATTTTTTATTTAACACATGCCGCATTCCAGTTTGCGGCCGTTTAAAAACTAAAGCATTATTCTCGGCTATTTGAAACTTAACCTTGGAGAGCTTTGCTAAAGTTGTCTTTACCATAGGTATATAGATTGCAGCCAATTCTGCGGTATGGTTATCAATTCCTCGACGATTTCTCTCATCTGCATCATCCATAAGCAGACTCGCTTCTGTAATCTGGGTAGGCAAATGACTAAGCCAAGCCGTCGTATCTGAGGTTGAATGGCGAGGGCTTCTCTTCTTGCCAGACCTGGACAATGCACATTGAACCACGCTTTCTGTAATATTTTCTTTAACAACCTGAGACAAGCCATTTGGAATTCTAGGTAAATCTAAAGTGGAAGTGGGCCGAACCTCACTGTTACGATATTGCCTTAAATCCCGACTATAAAGGGTTTGGGCAATTGGGTAATGGCCTAAAACTTTAGACTTAAATTCTAGCACTAAATCTCCCAAAATTACTTTTTTAATGCTTGAGGGAATCAGTTTAATAAAGTCTTCATAATAAGTTTGGGCATGTTGCAAAGAATACCAATCTAGATTACTCAAATCTAAGACGGTTATATGTTTAGGAAGGTGATTAATAATATCGTAGAAAGTAATACCGTCGAATTGTGCATTCCAGAGCGGTTGCAGCTTATCAACGCTCAACGTAGTCACATGCTGAGGAAGGCTAGCAATAAGATCTAATGAAATCGCTCCGCGTAAATTCACTATTGTAATGTGGCTAGGCAAAGATTTTAGGAACTGAATTTTTTTATCGACATTCCTACCGCTAAATTCTAGACTAATAATATTTACTGTTTTATTGAAGCGTTGACATAAACTAATTATTTCATCGTCTAACAAATCATCTACTAGATCATAGTAAGTCTCTGAAGCTGGACTCCAATGTTTAAAAATTTTAAGCTCTTTAACACGCAAATAGGATGTTGATAGCCGCCATACTTCGTGACAGCAAACCACTAGGTGCCGCTGTA
>CAZXFO010000195.1:0-3217 GCA_964639745.1 uncultured Coxiellaceae bacterium
TAAAGCATTGCAAACTTTAGCTCGAGAAGAATTAGGTTTAAATCCTGAGGATTTAGGCTCACCCTCGGGTGCTGCAATAGCTTCTTTCATTTCATTTGCGTTTGGTGCAGTTATTCCATTATTGCCGTTTTGTGCTGGTAATTCACCTATGCATTTATTCTGTAGTTTAACATTAACAGGCTGTTCTTTATTTTTCATAGGTATAATGTTAAGTCTTTTCACTAATCGTAATGCAATCATGAGTGGCCTGCGCATGCTTGCCGTTGGTGCAATTGCTGGTAGCCTTACTTATTTAATTGGAAAAATAATTGGGGTTAGTTTTACTTAAGACTTAACTATGTTATCAAGGTTTGTGAAAAAGCCTTAAGCCGGTAAGTTTAAATCAAATGATTTGCCTTCGTTATTTCCTGCTAAGTGAGTAGGGACAATAATATGCTCGCCTTCTTGCAACTTATTGTTTCCCATAAGGTTAGCTACTCGGATAGCTGCAGCTGTTGTTTTAAACTTTTGAGCAATAGTCTCGATCGTGTCGCCATTTCGGACCATATATAACGTATCTCCTGGTGACAGTTTGCGAATTTCTTGTTGAGCTGGAGTAATCGACTTGTCTTCCTTGCTAGCTAGATGAGTGGGAACTAATAATTGTTCGCCAGGGTGAATTATTGATGAGGAATGTAAGTGGTTGGCTTTATAAACTACGAGTGGAGATAAGTTAAACCGTTCAGCAATTTTCTCTACAGTGTCACTTTCACGAACCATGTAGAGTGTATCACCATTTTGCATTGCTAATTGAGTTTTATTTTCCCCATTGCCTTTACTGTCTTGTTGATAATTCTCTGGCGTAAAATTGTTATTAGATTGGCTTGTAACCGTAGTCTCAATGGATTCAGTGGTCGTCATTGATGCTACCTCCGTAGTTTTTTCCTGCATCTCTCCAGCATTAGGCTTATTCAAAACGGCAGCAACAGTTCGAGGTATAACAATTTTCATTCCTTTAGTTAAAGTAGTTTTTTTCAAATGGTTGATCTCACGAAGCGCAAAGCTCGTTGTATTAAAGCGCTTAGCAATTGATTCAAGTGTTTCGTGTGATTTAACATGATATTGAACCCAGTCAATATGCGTAGACAGCGAGGTTCTTGCGAGTTGTGCCATGAAGCGTTCAACTCGCTCGATGGGTATCATTAATTTATAAGGACCGTTAGGGTGGGTAACAAGATGAGTGAATCCGGGGTTTAATTGTTGAAATTGCTTCAAACTCATTCCTGCAAAGTTTGCAGCTTGTTTTAAATCAATTTGCCCGCCAATATCTACCTGCGCCAAATATGGTGCATTTCGTACTGCTGGAAAGCGTATGCGATAAATATCAGGGTGGGAAATGATGGTGGCAAGCGCCAGTATCCTTGGCACATAGAGGCGGGTTTCTTTAGGTAATGGTAATGACCAAAAGTCGGTACTTTTGCCTTCTCGCATGTTGCGACGTATGGCTGACATGACTGAGCCTTCGCCGGTATTATATGCTGCGATAGCGAGCAAAGGATTGCCGTCAAAGAAATTAAATAAGTAAGAGAGATAATTTAATGCAGCCTTGGTAGAGGCTACGACATCGCGGCGGCCATCGTACCACCAATCCTGTTTAACTCCCAAGCCAGAAGCAGTATCAGGCATTAGCTGCCATAATCCTGCTGCACCTGCGCTAGAATAGTCAAAAGGGTTATAGCCACTTTCAATAATAGGTATCAAGATAAGTTCAATAGGTAGTTTGCGCTTTTTGACCTGCTCATGAATGAAGTATAAATAGGGTGATGAGCGATGAGCTGTACGCATAAGAAAATCTTGGTTATCGATACACCACTGAATAGCGTCTTGGACAGCTGGGTTATTATCATAATGGGAAAGGGTAAATTCAGTTTTTAATACATCCCATAAGTTGCTATTAGGTGTTTGAGTATGGATGAATTCAACGAACGTTTTAGTTGTTTTTTGCGTAGAATTTTTAGAATAAATTTGAATTCCCTCGAGGTTATTAAGCCCGAAAGAAGCTGTGCTAAACACTATGCAGCTGAAGAACACACATAACCACTTTAAAATGTATGCAATCCCAGAGTTTATTCTTTTATAGGACACTTTTATCCCTTCCAGAGGCAGATCGGCCAAGGTATGATGTGCCCGATCAAGAAAGTTAGCAGCTCATGCTGTTTCATCTAGGAGTTCCGACTGAGAAACACGAGAACCCTTAAATTATCTATATGCTGGGCAGAAGCCAAGTTTCTACTTCCAGCAAGAGGGAGAATTACGATTCTCACCCCTAGAGTCGTTCATTGCATAGAAGCAATGAAACGCTGATTTTTTTATTGCTGTCGTAATCAATATCGGCATTATGGTACCTTTAAATTATTTGAGGTCAAGTTGAAGTTGTTGAGGCAGGTTATTTTTTAGTCAAATTGTGTTTTAATTTTAAAATATACTCTTTCAGGTTTGAGGTTAAGGAATGTCACATCGGTCTATAGTTGATTGGAATCAATGGCTTAGCAATGATCAAGGCCGTCTGGTCCTCAGCTCGGAGCAAAGGATTCTCCAAAGCTTTTTGAAAGGGCAGTATGGTAAACACGCTGCTTTAATTGGGGTGCCGCAACAAGCATTGTTGCTAAAACCTCTACCTATGCCTTGTCAGCTGCTATTAACGCCCATTCTATCGCCAAATTTCCGTGAAACTCGAGCTGTTGAGTGTCATTTGAATGAAATTCCTATTGCCTCTGGAAGCGTAGATTTCGTTTTCCTACCTCATACTTTAGAGTTAGTGGATAATGCACGGCAACTGCTAGCCGAAGCATGTCGTATAGTTAAGCCGGAAGGGTATTTAACTATCACCGGTTTTAACCCCTATAGCCTCTGGGCGATAAAATCGAATAGCCGCCCCAATTTAAATTTAATTAATAGTAGTACCATTGCTAAATGGCTAAAACTTTCAGATTTTGAATTGATCGAACAAGCTTCAACCCTGTATAGTCCGCCCCTACAGGACAAAAACCTTCTAAAAAAATTGCGTTTCTTAGAATGGGTGGGTAATAAATGCCATCTACCAGGGGCAGGGATTTATGTATTAATGGCAAAGGCAAAGGTTATTCCTCTAACGCCTATTCGTTTAAGGTGGAAGCAAAATATTGCGGGTATGCGTATTCCCAGTAGTATAACAGGGCCAACAATTCGGAATACTTAA
>CAZXFO010000196.1:0-1762 GCA_964639745.1 uncultured Coxiellaceae bacterium
CAAACAGTCCGTTAATGTTGGATAAAATGAAGGCAATAATGATTGGATGGGGGCTGCTCGCCTATTTTATCATTATCTTCTGGTGGGTTATTAGAACTAAGTATTCCCTTGATAAGATCATAAAAAATATCTTACAGGACATAGCCCAGTATCCGTCATAGCCCACGAGGGTAACTCAGGCTCACGATAAAAACCTATTTGCTATAATCCTCAGGCTTAACGTTTATATAATAATCGCAATCAATATGGCGAAGGCAAGGATAAAGAGAATCCGGCAATATTTTTTGTGATTGACTTCATAAATATAATTTAAGCCATAATCACCACCACTTTTTGCGCCTGGCCCTGTTACTTCGGTTACTTGCCCACTAGCTATTTTATAATTATTTTCAAGTTCATGTCTTCTAAACGATGCATAAAAAACCCCTGAAATCAAGAATGATATAATAATAAATCCTACATTATCTGCTTTCACGAACAAACTCGGAGCACCGCAAAATGCAAAAACCCCGGCGATAGCCGGGGAGTGTGCCCAGAACAGGACAGTTATCTAACCATATCCTGCATGACCTGATTGCTTTTAGCAAATCGCCACATAACAAATAGCAGAAAGGAGCTTCTTCTTACTGCTGGTGAAACCGCTAGGTATCTTGAAATTGCAGGAAAAGTTGCAGGCGGATCCCACGCGTAAGCATTTTGAATAACAATTTACTCTATCAAGCTTCATATTGATTTACCTCTACTTGCCCGCTTTTTCATATGTGAAACAATTTCTTCATAAAAGCCTTCCCTGCTGGCTTTCTTAGCAGCCGAAGATGCTTTTAAATGAAATTCATATCTTGTTTTGCATAGTAAAGCAGTTTGTTTGCAACTTTCATAAGTCCATTTTATTCTACTTTCCCACTTCTTCATATGTGAAACGATCTCTTCGTAAAAACCTTCTTCATGTGCTTTCCTCGCCGCCCCGTAAATTTTTGAAAATTCAGTTCTTGTTTTGCATTGTAACGCAGCTTGTTTGCAACTTTCATAAGTCCAAGTACCTTTTGGTAATTTTTTATAAACCATATGATCATATATTTGCATCCAATTATTTTGACGAGCTGCAGCATAGGCTCCAGGGCTATTTTCTATAAATTCACTTCTGGTTTTATATTTCAGAGCTTCTTTTTGGCAGTTTTCAAATGTCCATTTTACTTCACTCCAGCCCAGCGCACCTGCTTTTGAACTATTTAAAACACGCCAACCTTTTTCTCTGTACTCTTTGATTGTTTTGTCTTCTAATTTCTGGGCCCTATTAGCTGTGATGTATGATTTTGATATAGACTTATATACAGGGGTTAGCTTTATTTTAACCGAATACTTATAAACTGGTGATTTCCTATGCTGCAAATGTTGTAATTGCCTACGTTCCTTGTTGGATGTTAAGCCAATATACACAACCTTGTTTGGAAACTCATAAGCGTATACCAATCTTTTATGTGTGTTGCCGATTGCATTCATATGAGAACAGATACGTGGGATCCAACCTCTTTTTAGGCTTAAGCTATAAGCTGATGAATTATTTGTTTTGAACTGGACTTTCGTTTTGTATTTCAATGCTTCTTTTTGACATTGTTTAAAACTCCAAAATCTATAAGGTTTCCACCGAGAAGTAAAATGAGAACAAATTTGATCTAAAAAGCCGTCTTTTAGCGCGCGATGGTAGGCAGAAGGAGAAAAGCGAGCAAAATTAGTTCTATTGGTATACTTAAGTGCTTCATTT
>CAZXFO010000197.1:0-5727 GCA_964639745.1 uncultured Coxiellaceae bacterium
ACGAACAATCCTAACCATCCTGCTAATGAATTAATTCCCAACGACAATATTTTAAGTCAACTGGCTTCTACTCCCGCCCCACAACATGTTGCACTATTACTACCTTTACACGGAACCATGTCATCATCAGGCGAAATGGTAAAAAACGGTTTCTTAAGCGCTTACTACGATCATAAAAATCAAAATCCCCAGCAAAAAATTTCTTTTTATGATACCAATGAAACAAGTGAAATTACTGCTGCTTACCAAAAAGCTTTAAGCGAAGGTGCTGATATAATTGTTGGCCCCCTAACTAAACAAGAAGTCGAAGCTTTACAGAAGTTCGGTCATTTTGATGTGCCTGTTCTTGCATTGAATTATGTGCCAACTTCCTTTTTAAGATCTTCGCCGAACAATTTTTACCAATTTGGCCTTTTACCGACAGATGAAGCCCAACAAATGGCTATTAAAGCCCGACAAGCAGGTCGTAATAATGCACTAATTATTGCTAATGATAATACCTGGGGGCAACGTGTTACCGATGCTGCCACATCAGAATGGCGTAATGTTGGCGGTAAAATAACGGATACGCTCTATTTTAACCCACAAACCAATCTGACACAGGCAATCGCCTCATTACTGCATATTAACCCTGAGAAAGACCAACATTTAGTTAAAGAACGCAGTACAAAAGACGTGTTAGCACAACAAAGAAGACAAGACTTCGATGTGATTTTTATTTTTGCCCAGCCAGATGAGGCAAGGCAAATTGTACCGCTATTAAAGTTTTATTATGCTGGAGACGTGCCTGTCTATTCTATCTCTGCCATTTATTCAGGGCGTCCCAATCCTATGAAAGATAAAGACCTTAATGGCGTCACTTTCTGCGAAATACCCTGGATTATTGAAGCCGCTCATTCAGGTACGGCTACTCCTGATCAATATAACCGTCTTTATGCCATAGGACGAGATGCCTATTTATTAAGCCAATCTTTAACTCGCTTAAATACTCTTCCCAATTTCCCTATTTATGGAGCCACTGGCGCGTTAAGTTTAGAACAACAACAAGTACATCAACGTTTACCCTGGGTAACAATACGTGATGGGCAGATTTAAAGGACAAGCTGCAGAAGCAGATGCCTGCCACTACCTCACTACGCAAGGATTAACTCTGTTAGAAAAAAATTATCGCCGCGCTTGCGGCGAAATTGATTTGATTATGCAAGATAAAGACATTGTTGTTTTTGTCGAAGTAAGAATGCGCCAATATAACTACTTTGGTTCGCCGATTGAGAGCGTAGGTCGAGCAAAACAGCTAAAACTCATTAAAACAGCAGAGCTCTATCTCCAACAAAAAAAATTACTTTATAAAGTTAATTTTCGTTTTGATATCATTGGCCTTAATGCTAGCAATCAAATAGAATGGCTCAGGAATGCATTTAGCATTCCTTATTGACGTGATAAACTCTTCGTTTTTAACCAAGGCTATCTCATGAATAATGATTTATTACATGAAAGAATAAAGCATCAATTCAGCGAAAGCATCCAAGTGAAAATTATGACTGCTGATGCTCTGCTACCTGCCATCTTGCTAGCAGCAGAAAAATTAACAACATGTTTATTAAACGGACATAAAGCTATGAGCTGCGGCAATGGCGCGTCGGCTTGCGACGCTCTTCGTTTTGCTGAACAGATGTTGAATCGCTTCAAAGGCGAGCGGCCTCCTTTACCAGCTCTTGCTCTTACCGCCGATACATCGGTCATCACCGGTATCGCTAATGATTCAGCATATCAGGATATTTTTGCTAAGCAGATTCGAGCATTGGGACAATCAGGCGACATCTTACTTATTATGTCTAGTTGCGGCAATTCAGCTAATATCCTCCATGCAATAAAAGCAGCTCATGATCGCAATATCAACGTTATTGCCATAACAGCAGATGATGGTGGCAAGATTGCTGAACAATTGCGTGATAGTGATGTTGAAATTCGCGTTCCTTCGAGCGATACTGCTCGCGCTCAAGAAACACATGTCCTTATTATTCATTGTTTATGTGACATTGTAGATTGCCAACTATTCGGTCAAGGGGAATTGAACCAATGAAAAAAATGAATTTTTCGCTAATTGTGAGCTTAATACTAAGTTTAACACTCAGTTTACAAGGGTGTTTTTTTGTTGCTGGAGCTGCAGCCGGTGCTGCTGCTATAACTATCGTTTATGATCAAAGAACCGTCGACAGCATCTTACAGGATCGACGTTTAGAACGTGAAATCACTCAAAAAATAAAAGATGATCCTGAGCTACATAATAATGCAAACATTGGAGTCACTAGCTTCGGCCAAGTAATATTGTTAACGGGTGAAGCCCCTACACCAGAAACTCGTGTACAAGCTGAAAATATTGCTAGATCTGTAACTGGCGTCATTAAGATTTATAATGCCATCGCCATCCAAACTCCAACCTCAGGGCTATCCCACGCGAATGACACTTGGATAACCACCAAAATCAAGACTGAAATGCTCGCAACCAAGGGCTTAAAGTCTGCCTCAATCAAAGTCGTAACCGAGAATGGAACGGTGTACTTGATGGGCACGGTCACTAAAGCTCAAGAGCAGCAAGTCGTCAATATTGCGCGACACGCCTCTGGGGTAAAAAAGGTAATAAAGATTTTTCAGTATAAATCAGCAGAAACTGTAAATGAAGCTCCAGTCACTACTGCTTCACCCAGTGACAACCATGAGGTAGTTGTAAGCCCGCAAAACTCAGACGACTTACAACCTATGATCAAAGAGGAAAATTAAGACAAAATGGAAGCGGGTTAATTTTAACCCGCTATAACTATTCAACTATACGTAAATGTGGCTTACCTTTACCAAAGCCGCCGGTGGTATCATCAGTACCCTCGCCCTCACCACCTGCTTCGTCAAAGAAATCTTCATCTTCATAATCAAAATACATGCCTTGCTTGTTTTCTTCAGCATAAATAGCTAAAACGGCTTTTACTGGTACAGAGATATCTTGCACATGACCTGAAAAAGAAGCTTTAAATTCTACTTGGTCATAGCGTATAGCCAAGTCTCTTATAGCTTCAGGAGCTATATTAAAAACGATTTCACCATTTTCAACATGTTGGTTGGGAATAACACATTTTGGATAGTTTGCATTAATAACCAATATAGGCGTGCATCGGCTATCTACTATCCAATTGTAAAAAGCTCGAATTAAATATGGTTTATTTGACAGCATGATATTTCCTTATTCGTTGACTGCTTTAGCTTTTTTGCGAATCTCTTTCTCAACTTCAGTTAAGCTCATTTGGAATGATTCGCGCTTAAAGAGACGCTCAGTGTATCGAGTTAAAGCCTTTGCTTCATTGCCAAACTCAATACCCCAGATAGGCAAACGCCATAAAATTGGAGCTAAACAGCAATCCACCAAAGTGAATTCATCTGATAGAAAATAAGGTGTACCGGTAAAAAGTGGCATTAACTGCATTAAGTAAGCACGAAGCTCTTTAGCAGCGGCTTTAACTTCAGCAGCTTTACCCTGCTCAAGATTGCGAATGATTGGGCCCCATTCTTTATCAATACGGTGAATCATTAAGCGTAAGCGGGCACGCACCACTGGATAAACTGGCAATAGAGGTGGATGAGGAAAACGCTCATCTAAATATTCCATAATGATATTAGTATCATATAACGCTAAATCGCGGTCTACTAAGGTAGGTATAGTGCCATATGGATTTAGCTCTAACAAATCTTCAGACTTCTCTTTATCTTGAGGATTTATATTCACAGATTCGTAAATAACACCTTTTTCGGCTAGAGCAATTCTGACCCTGTGGCTCAAAATGTCTGAATTACCTGTATAAAGGAGCATTGTAGATCTTTTATTACTAGCTATCGCCATATCATTTACCTCATGGAACATCAGGAATTATTTGTTGCAGCACCCTATCCTTGAGCTGGCTGGGGGACTAGGATTCGAACCTAGGTTAACGGAGTCAGAGTCCGCTGTCCTACCACTAGACGATCCCCCAACACCACTGTACTTAAAGCCAACTAGGATGCCATCTGGTAGGACAGCACCCATAGCCGATATTGCAGATACCCATTAACGTTTAGAGTATTGTGTTCCTTTACGGGCTTTATGTTTACCCACTTTCTTACGTTCGACTTCTCTAGGATCACGAGTAAGATGGCCACCTTGGCGTAAAATTTTACGTAAGGATGCAACACCGGAAGCGCCAGTTTCACCTGAAGCATCGCTACCATCAGTATCTACAGTATCGTATTTTACTAATGCACGGGCGATACCGTGACGAATAGCACCAGCTTGACCACTCATGCCACCACCAACAACGGTCGCATAAACATCAAATTGATCTTGAAGACGAGTAGCAACTAATGGCTGGCGTACGATCATACGAGCAGTTTCACGACCAAAATACTTATCGATTGTCGTGTCATTAATTGTGATCACACCTTTACCTGGTCTTAAGAAAACTCGTGCAGTAGAGGTTTTGCGACGACCTGTACCATAATAGGTTTGCTTTTCTGCCATAATAATTAACCTTCGCCTGTAATTTGATCTAATTGTTGGGCATCCACTACTTGCGGCATTTGAGCTGCGTGAGGATGTTCTGGGCCTGCGTACACTTTCAATTTGCGGATCATTGCTCTTCCTAAAGGATTTTTAGGAAGCATGCCCTTCACAGCTATTTCAATAACTCGAGTAGGATGTTTATCCAACAGCTGTTCAAAGGTCGCTTCTTTCATACCGCTTTGATAGCCAGAATAACGGTAATATTTTTTGTCCTGGGCTTTATCGCCTGTAACTTTAATTTTGTCAGCATTAATGATGACAACGAAGTCACCCGTATCAACGTGCGGGGTGTATTCAGGCTTATGCTTTCCGCGTAAGCGTCTGGCAACTTCAGTGGCAAGCCGGCCTAAAGTCCTACCGGATGCGTCTATAAGGCACCAATTACGTTTTACATTTTCATTTGTTGCTTGATATGTTTTCATTAACTTCTATACTCCAAACCGTCTGAATAGGTCATACCTACTTTTAAAGCGCCTGCATTTTATAGCAACACACCCCCCAAAAGCAAGTGGGACCACCCCCCCTATTGCCCGGCTATACTCGGGAAAGCACTGTAAAAAGAGACAAAATTCGTTAAAAAACACTCGCAATAATGCACAGATATGGTATTTTATTTATGTTCTCTTAACTTGGATGAGGAAAAAATTATGGCAACAAAGAAAGTAAAAAAGAAAAATGGACGTACTACTACCTCTGTAAAAAAAGCCACAACAGGGGCTAAAGCTACCGGTACCATGAAAAAATTACCTTCAATTACACAACCCTACACCAAGGGCACAATACTTAAAACTATTGCTGAAGTGTCCAGCGTTTCTCGCAAAGATGCAGCTGTCGTAATTGAAACCTTAGCGAAATTGATTGAAGGCCACGTCAAGCCAAAAGGCCCAGGCGTCTTCACTATGCCAGGTTTGCTCAAAATTATGGTGGTGAAAAAACCAGCTCGCCCAGCCCGTGAAGGTATCAACCCTTTTACTGGTGAAAAAACCATGTTTAAAGCCAGACCTGCTCGTAAAGTTGTTAAGATCAGAGCTCTTAAAAAACTAAAAGAAATGGTCGAACAAGCTTAGTCTTAAGCTCACCAAGTAGCCCATTTTTCAATTAAATGAAAAATGGGCTTTTTTATCTCCTAACCCTTCCAATTT
>CAZXFO010000198.1:0-8281 GCA_964639745.1 uncultured Coxiellaceae bacterium
ATGATGAAGCAGGCGACAGAATAAATATTGTTTATAGCGACAATAGATCCTTTACCAGCCATTTTTAAATAATTGTTTAGAAACAATATGTTAAGTTAAAATAGACCATGCTCCGAAAATGGCGTACATTCTCGGAGTAGGAGGGAAGAATATGTATACTCGTTTATTGGCTTTTCCTATTCAACAAAATGCCTTTCTTTTCGGAGCAAGGGGAACGGGAAAATCCACCCTGTTGAGACAAGTCTTTAAACCAGAAGCAAGCTTATGGATTGATTTGTTAGATCCAATCGAAGAAAAAAGATTTGCGCTCCGACCTGAAGAATTAGAAAGCATAGTGTTACAGCTAGCGCCACAAATTAAGCATATCGTAATAGATGAAATCCAAAAAATACCAAAATTATTAGATGTCGTTCATCGTTTGATTGAAAAGGATATAAGCCAACACTTTGCATTAACAGGGTCAAGCGCAAGGAAATTGAAATACGGCGGAGCTAATTTATTGGCAGGCAGAGCTTTTGTTTATCATTTATTTCCTTTGTCATTTCTGGAATTTCCAGATGGTTATAATTTAACGGAAATTTTACAATGGGGATTGCTGCCTAAGATTCAGTTTCTAAAGACGGAAGAAGAAAAGAGAAGATTCCTGACTGCATATGCGCAGACTTACCTAAAAGAGGAAATTTGGGCTGAACATTACATAAGGAAGCTGGAGCCATTTAGGCGTTTTTTAGAAGTATCGTCGCAGTGTAACGGAAAGATAATTAATTACTCGAATGTATCCCGAGATGTTGGAGTAGATGATAAAACTATTAAACAATATTTTTCGATACTAGAAGATAGTTTAATAGGTTTTTTCTTGGAACCTTTTCACCATTCATTTCGTAAAAGGCTAAGTTTAAAACCTAAGTTTTATTTTTTTGATACAGGAGTCACCCGTTGTTTAGCAAATATGTTAACAGTTCCATTACAACCTAATACAAGTTATTACGGAGAAGTGTTCGAACATTTTATTATTTTGGAATGTATGAAGCTGGCTTCATATGTGCATCCAGAATATAGATTTTCTTATTTGAAAACAAAGGATGACTTAGAGGTTGATCTAATAGTGGAAAGACCAGGTCAAGCGTTATTATTTATTGAAATAAAAAGCTCGAGTATGGTTACATCAGAAAGCTTAGCTAGTTTTGTGCAAATTACAAAAGATTTTAAAGATTGCGAAGCTGTTTGTTTTTCTCAAGATAGTTATGCTAAGACAATGGAAAATGTAACAGTATATCCATGGGCAGAAGGCATAAAAAAATTCTTTGCGCACAGTTAACTATTGGCCGTAATCCACTCTTGCAGCTTCAAGCAAACATGCTGCATGACATGAATATTATGTATGCATGCTAAATGCGAATAGCCCAGCTTTTGCTCTTTAAACAAATAATGCATATATGAGCGGCTGAAGTTTTGGCAAGTATAGCACTCACAACCTTCTAAAATAGGCGTATTGTCTTTGGCATAAATGCTTTTCTTAATCAGAATATGCGAAATCTCGCCATTATTATCGAAGTGTAGCTTCCCATCTTTTTCAATAACGTGGCCGTGGTACAGTGAACCATGTCGAGCATTGCGTGTAGGAGCGACACAGTCAAAAATATCAACGCCTTCGGTTACTACATCAATTAAATCTTGAGGGTTTAATCCGACTCCCATGGTGTAGCGGATTTTATGCTCAGGAAGAATCGGCCGAATCCAATTGATAATCTCAACCGTCTTTTTCATATCGAATCCAACAATTTCACCGCCAATGCCGATGCCATCGAGTTCAGCATCAATGATAAATTGCGCACTCTTCTCACGCAGATCTTGGAAGCTACCACCCTGCACAATGCCGAATAAAGCTTGTTTGTTGCCGTAGGCAGAACAGGAGTTCTTTTCATGTTCTTCTTTCGATAGCAGTAACCAATCATGGGTACGCTTCAGAGCAGCTTCAGCTGCTTCACGGCCACCCGTTTCAGGCGTGCATTCATCGAAGGCCATAATAATATCTGCACCAATTATTTTTTGAGTTTGAATAGATGATGCCGGCGTTAAATGCAAAACTTTACCGGTTATGGGGTGTTTAAAATGGGCGCCAGCTTCGTCAATGCGACATAATCCACCCTTTTGTGCCAAGCTTAATACTTGAAAACCGCCGCTATCGGTAAGCATAGCTTTTTTCCAACCCATGAAAGGATGCATTCCACCCGCTTGCTGAATAATTTCCATGCCAGGTTTGACCAACATATGATAAGTGTTGCCGCCTAAAATAATGGGGCTGTGTGTTCGAATTAAATCGTCGGGTGTCATGTAATTGACAATGGCATGCGTGCCGACCGGCATGAAAGAAGGAGTAGTCACTTCGCCATGAGGGGTCGTCATTTTCATGATGCGGGCGGGGAAATGTTTATGTTTTTTAACTAACTGGGAAGAAAAGCTATTTGTTGTCATACTGATGATGCTCAATAAATGGATTGGCTATGTTGTCGAAGTTTTATACCAGAAACCTTTCCTGTCTAAAAGCAAAAGCTAGGCTTAGAATGTGATCAAAGATAATCAAGTGATAGATGGCGAGCCTTAACTTAGGGCGGGAACGTTATTTATCATGCTTTACTTCGTTTTTACCATAATATTGCACACCAATCTTAATTTTTTCGCGGCCGTTTTTTACACGCCACTGATTGGTATCTCGTAAAGAATAAGCACAACCGCAATATTCTTGCTGATAAAATTCTTCACGTTTAGAAATTTCTAACATGCGAGCTGAGCCGCCATCTTTGCGCCAGTTATAGGTCCAATAGACTAGGTTAGGGTAAGGCGCCGCAGCGCGAATGCCACAATCATTGATTTGATCCATATTTTTCCAGCGAGAAATACCTAACGAACTGGTGATGACATCAAACCCATGTTCATAAGCATAAAGTGCTGTGCGCTCAAAGCGCATGTCAAAACACATAGTACAACGGATACCACGCTCAGGCTCCATTTCCATGCCTTTAGCACGGGCAAACCAATTATCTTTATCATAGTCTGCGTCAACAAAAGGAATATTATGTTTCTCCGCAAAACGCATATTTTCGTTTTTGCGTAATTCATATTCTTTTAGTGGGTGGATATTGGGATTATAGAAAAATATAGTGTAATCAATCCCCGAGACTAATAATGCTTCCATGACCTCTCCTGAGCAAGGTGCACAGCAAGAGTGCATCAATAGACGGCTAGTGCCTTCTGGCAATGAGAGTACAGGGCGCATGGGGGTGTCCTTTTCTAAACATAATCGGGTATTATAAGCATTATTTTTTAGGATTTGAAATGAAACGCCATTATTCCTTTTTAGATAATTTATGCTTAGGTTTTGATCAGGTGCTACGAGCACTGGGCAATAATCCCAAAATCACCGGTCGAAAAAGCCCTAGCGATAAAGCGCATGGTGAAACATTGCTGTCAGCTAAGGAAGCAAAGCATTCAGCAGCTTTAATGCGCATTAACCACACTGGCGAAATTTGTGCTCAAGCGCTGTACCATGGCCAAAGCATGGTATCGCGTAATCCTGAAACTCGAGAAAAATTACAGCAGGCTGCTATAGAGGAAGGTGATCACTTAGCTTGGTGCAGTCAACGCATTGCCGAATTAGGAAGCCACACCAGTTACTTAAATCCATTGTGGTACGCAGGCTCATTTGTAATCGGCATGGCTGCGGGTATTGCTGGAGATAAATGGAGCCTAGGTTTCGTTGCTGAAACAGAAAAACAAGTGATACAACATTTAAAAGGGCATTTAGAGCTATTGCCAACCGCGGATACCATTAGCCATAAAATATTGGAGCAAATGCAAGAGGATGAAGCAAAGCATCGCGAAGAAGCCATTAGCTTAGGTGCAACTTTATTACCCCAATTTATCCAAAAATTAATGAATTTTACCTCAAAAATCATGGTGAAGACGACTTATTGGATTTAACCGCGTTTATTAATACTGCCTTAATACTACTATTGTAAATTTACGACTATTTGGCTTTAAAAGTGAGGGATGGTATGTGGAGTCACAGCAAAGCGTTAATACAGTCAATGGCAGCTAAAATCCTCCCCGTTGATAAAGTCGATACGATGCAAGCTCCAGAGGAAAGGATGGTTATTTCTGCCTACTTTTGCGGCTCAGGCGTTGAGCTTGCTTGTCAAGATGCAATAGCCGGAAAGCTTTATTCATCAACAATAACCAGCTCCAATCAAATCGCCATGGGCTATACCGGTTGTTTTTTTTCGCATGGTTTCTTCGCAGGAATGCTGTTTGGTGCTGGTACAGTCGAAAATGCGCAAAAGGTCGCTGATCAAGCATTAATCTTGGTACGCCAAGGGAAAAGAGTCACTGTTAATTGCTATGGATATAGTCGCGGCGCAATCAGTGCTTTGCTAGTTGCCAAGATGCTGGGACATGTTGATGAATGTTTGCTTGAAGTTAATCTTGCCTTATTAGATCCTGTACCGGGTAATTTTACGACGTCGGTAGCTTTAGATGCATTTGATGTCACCCTTGCTAACCAAGTCATCGATTTGCGCAGAAGCCGTAATTTAAAACATGTCTTAAGCTTTTATGCTACACATCATTTATTTGCTCTTACCCCAGTTGTGCCCCTTTATCCAAGTCATACCGAGCTACAAGAAAAAACTTTAGCAGGTGACCACAATGATTTTGAAGGAATATATCTTGCAGGGTGCGGTGTTTATTCCTACGTACATGAATTTCTAAAGCAACATGGCACTCAATTCAATCATGAGCCGTCAGTTGAAGACGAAATATGGCGGGATCAGCCAGGTGATAGTTATGCAGGGGATAGAAGTAAAAAATCAACCCACTCAAAGCAGAATGTCTATATTGAACATAATGGCGAAACGCACGGTCTCTATACCAAAAAAGAGAAAAGACATATAAAAAAATCACAACTGATTTTAAAATCGGAAGAAGATGCAAATTTATATCTAAGGTTTGTAGGGGAATTATTAGTAGAAGTCGAAAAGCACTATCCTAAAACTAAGCAAGTAGAGATTTTGAGGTTAATTAAGAAAAACGCTGATTTTAACATCCCATTTGCTGATATTAACCAATTTAAAAATTCATTACGTATTGTCTTAGCTTTAGCATTGCAAAGGCATAATACTTTACATGATTTAATAGCAACTACTGACCTAGGTTATAAGGCTCTGGCGTTACTAAGGAAACCTGAATACGCTAAGTTTGCAGAATTAGTGCTGGGTTATTCAGGACCTAAGCTACGTTATCGAGATTTACGTTTATTTGTTCTAGGTGAAAACGATGAGCAGTATTTTATAAGTCGCAATAGTGAACGTACATTTAAATTTTTAGGTAAACCAGAGAGCATTACTCATCAATTTTCATTTGCTTATTGGTTGGCTATTTAAAATAAATTTGAAAACGCAGCTAAAAGTATTATATCTAGCAGTGATCTTTTTAATGCTATTCATGCAGTTAAGAGGAAAACTATCCAAGATCTTAGAACTGGAAAGTTAACTGAAAAGCAGGCAAATATTTTAGCAGATGAAGTTATGAAGCTCGCTAGCAGTAACATAACCATAAAAAGCATCAATGAATTTGAAAAAAATACTGCTGAATTCGTTCGAACCTGGGATTGGAAAGTGGTGTTGGGAGCAGTCATAGGCGCTGCAATTGGCTTCATTGTAGGAGCTATGCTAGGTATTTGGGCGGGCCCTACAGCTGCAGTAACAGCACTTTTGGGGGGTGTTAGCGGCGCCATTTTTGGCGCATCACTCGCAGGTTTTGGCGGAGCAGCTTTAGTAGCAAGTCTTGGAATGTGGCATAACCGCAAAAATGACCCTTTAAGGCAAGTCATTAATGCAGCAGAGACAGTCGCTCAACATAAATCCATTTATTTTGTATAAAACTCAACTTCAATTTCAGCTGCACTATAAATAACGGTAGGTATTAGAGGTGCTCGGCCTCTTCCGCTTTCACCAATTGTTAACTTCACAAAGCCATAAGTTTCTAGCATACGTAAAGTGCGCAGCAAATTATTAGCACTACGACCGCTGGAAGTTTCTAGCTGCTTTATTGACTGGGGATGAGTATCAACAATAAGTTTCAATAACGCTTGGTTTTCTTCAGACAAGATATGAGCTAAAGACCGCATGGATTTGAACCAAATTTTCGGCTCATCCTTTTTGGGTTTGTATTCACCTTTTGCAATGGCTAATGTCCGCTTTTTAAATTGTTCAAGCGGCATAACCCCAATTTTTACTATCTTATGCTTGCTCATAAGCCATCTCTAAAAGTTGAAGGATCTTTTCTACTTCTTTCCAAAAATCTTCTATAAGTTTTCCTGCATTTTGATAATGATAAGGACGGCCAGGATCATTTACAGTTCTATGCCAATGATCATGGCTATTTCCTACTATATGTGCATTATCAAATCCCATAATCCGTTGGTTAGTACGGTCATGTAGAGTGAGAGAATATTTCACACCATGTGGTCTAGCAGCGCTAGGAGTAATTTCATAAGCTTCAAATTTCACCCATAGCCCTAAGTGTTCATTGACCACATATTTTATACCATCTAACTCTAATAGATAATATAAAGAGACATCTGGTTTCATATTATTTATATCACCTTATGATATGTTTTTAAAGATAAATATATCCCAAAGCGATATATTTATAGGCAATAGCAAATGCTGGGCATCAAGCCCTGAGGTAAACTAGAGTAATTTAGGTTAGCTAGAATTATGCTGCGGAAGAAATAAGTTAAAATAAATCAATAGATTAAGCAACCCTTTTAGGGGAACAATAATTGCTGTAGTCTGAATTAGCCACAAAAACCGAACTCAGCAGTTAGCTGGAAGAATATTTCGTTTTGTACGTGATCTACCTAAGCAAGTTATTCATTCTGCTGAGCAGCTTGCTCGTGAAAACGAACAATATGCCCAGCATAAAAAAGCTATTTAAGGTCAAGCTTATTTATTTAGCACAATAAGAGCGGTGGTTTGAACTAGCCAGACAGCCCACAGTGTATGCATGAAATAAGGAAACATGCTGCGTTTAGCTAACCAGTAAACAATAGCAGGGATGACGCTAATGATGAGCGGCATGGCTAACAGCGCAATGAGATTGCGAGCAATACTACCAGCTTGTCCGCCTGAAAAAACCTGCAATAGCAATTCAGAAACCCAGTCATGACAAGACAGTAATGCTGTAATGATAGGATGGATGATATGTGGACTCAAAATAGCTAATAAACTGATAGCAATAAGAGCAATAATGTTTTTAAGTAAAGTTGAACCTTTCATTTTATATCCTCACTAATACACAAATTAATAAACCAATAAGACCGACAATAGTTAATTGCCAGGCAGTTTCGGGCGAAATTAGATTAGTCACATAGGCGTTATTGGCTAATAAGATAGAGGTTACACCAATAATGACGGAGCCTAAGGGTACTATGATAGACCGTATGGCTGCAGCTAAGATTTGATAGCCAATTAAAAACTTAAGACCGTAGTAGATGAAAAAGCCCCAGTTAAAGAATAAATAGAAATTAACCATGGCATAATAAATGCCGATGCAAATGGCAATGATAACCAGATTAGGAATGATAGGTAGCAAACTAAAATAAGGACGACGTTTGCGTGGTAGGGACTTTTCATTAATGGCTTGTGTAGCTGAGCTGTGTTGCTTTTTATGAATCATATCCTTTTTAGACATATTGCTCTTCCTTTTGATTTTAATGGAAAGTTTAACTTTTAATTTTAATCATGTCACCTTATAGCAAAAAATTAGTTATAAGCAATTTTGGCGCCCCAATTAAATATTGGGTCTACTAATAAGATGATAATAAACTGTAACAGTATTAAAGCAGGTATTGGCGAAATATCAAAGCCGCCTACAGGTTTTAGCTTACGTCGGATAGGGCGCATAATTGGCGCTGTGATGGCGGCCAAGATGTTATAGACATCCGTATAGGCATAAGGGAACCAGCTCAATATCACCTGAGCTAATATCGCATAGAAAAATACATTAATAGCGATCTTAGCTGTTTGGGCAATCATCAGAATAACTAAGCCGAACACGTTGGGAAAAGTGAGCTCTAGAAATCCTAATAATAAAAATTTAACGAATTGGACGGCTAATATTAATGCCAAGGTCGAAATTTCCATATTTTTTCGATTAGGGATAAAGCGTTTAATTCTGATAATACTAAAGTCAGTTAACCGAGTTACCATGATGTATAAGG
>CAZXFO010000199.1:0-6018 GCA_964639745.1 uncultured Coxiellaceae bacterium
AAAAGATTCTAAAGCTCGCAAAAGGTTATTATGGTGCTCGTAGCCGTACTTTCCGCGTAGCTAAGCAAGCTGTTATTAAAGCTGCTCAATATGCTTATCGTGATCGTCGTCAAAAGAAACGCGATTTTCGATCATTGTGGATTGTCCGTATTAATGCTGCTGCTCGTGAATGCGGTTTATCCTATAGCGTATTTATGCATGGCTTGAAAAAGGCTGATATCACTGTCGATCGTAAAGTATTGGCGGATATCGCAGTACATGATAAGGCTGCTTTTGCCGCCTTGGCCTTGCAAGCTAAAAACAGTATTGCAGCTTAGTTAGATCAGTAAAAAACACAATCCCTTCTGTGCTCGCCACCGAAGGGATTTTTTTCGCCTATAAGACGATGTATTGTTTGTCGTTTTTCCTATCTCTATGTAAAATGACCTCTTTTGACACGATAAAAGCAGCTTATGAAAGAATTAGAAGATTTACTACAGCAGGCATCAGTCCAAATCCAGGCAGCTAAAGATTTAAGGGCTTTAGATGAAATTCGTACCCATTATTTAGGTAAAAAGGGTCAGCTTACAGAATATCTCAAAAAGCTTGGCAGTTTGCCTGCTGAAGAAAGGCCTAAAATAGGTCAAAGAGTCAATGCTATTAAGCAAGAAGTTCAAGCGATAGTTGAAGCTCGTGAAGCTGTGTTAAATGCAGGGGCTATAGCTGAGCAGCTAAAGGCTGAGTCTATCGATGTTACATTGCCAGGCCGACAACAATCCCTAGGTAGCTTGCATCCAGTAACGCAGACGCGCGAACGAATTGAGATCATTTTTAAAAATATGGGTTTCTCGGTCGCGGAAGGCCCTGAGATAGAAAATGAGTACTATAATTTTGAAGCATTGAATGTTCCCGCTCTTCACCCAGCGCGCTCAATGGCTGACACATTTTATTTTGATGATGGGTTGTTATTGCGAACCCATACCTCACCCGTGCAAGTGCGCTTTATGGAGAATAATCCTCCGCCGTTTCGCATGATTGCTATTGGGCGGGTGTTTCGTCGTGATTTTGACGTTACTCATACTCCTATGTTTCATCAGGTAGAAGGTTTAGTCGTTGATGAGCATGTGACATTTGCAGACTTAAAAGGTCTTTTGACAGAGTTTTTGCAAAACTTTTTCAATGCCAAAGTGCCAACAAGATTTAGGGCTTCTTATTTTCCTTTTACTGAGCCATCTGCTGAGGTGGATATAGGCTGCGTGCAATGTGAAGGTAAGGGATGCCGTATATGCAGTAATACGGGCTGGCTCGAAGTGCTAGGTTGCGGCATGGTTCATCCCAAAGTATTAAAGAATGTAAATATTGATACGGAGCGTTACCGTGGTTTTGCTTTTGGGGTTGGCTTTGATCGCTTAACTTTGTTGCGTTACCGTATTCCCGATTTACGCAGTTTATTTGAAAACGATGTGCGATTTTTAAAACAGTTTTAAGCAGAATAGGTAGAAGAATGAAATTCAGTGAACTGTGGTTAAAAGAATGGGTTAATCCTGCGCTATCTAGAGAAGAGTTGTCAGAGCAACTTACCATGGCAGGTTTGGAAATTGATGGATTAGAGCCGGTTGCTGATTCATTTCAGGGTGTTGCCGTCGGGCAAATCCTTTCAGTAAAAAAACACCCCAACGCCGATACACTTACTGTTTGTGAAGTTAATGTAAACCAAGATAAGCCCTTAACTATCGTTTGTGGTGCTGCTAATGTTAGAAAGGGTATGAAAGCACCTGTTGCTCTAATCAATGCTGTCTTACCTAATAAGCCCGTGATCCAAGAAGTTTCAATGCGCGGTGTGACTTCACAAGGGATGCTTTGTTCGGCTCAAGACATAGGGTTGACTGAAAAAAGTGAAGGATTACTTGAGCTTCATAAAAGCGCCCCAGTAGGTGCAGATGTCTGGGAATACCTAAGCTTAAACGATTATATTTATGATGTGGCTATTACACCCAATCGTGGCGATTGTCTCAGCATAAGAGGCATGGCGCGTGAAGTGTCTGCACTAACCAATGCTCCCATAAAAAAAATATCCATGCCGATGGTCAAGCCGACTATTACCGATGTTTTTCCTGTAGAAATCGCGGCGGATGATGCTTGCCCTCATTATGTGGGAAGAGTGATTAAAGGCATTAAGGCCGATGCAGTTACGCCATTATGGATGGAAGAGCGGTTGAAGCGAAGCGGCATTAGGCCTATAAGCCCGGTGGTTGATGTCACCAATTATGTCATGTTGGAATTAGGTCAGCCTATGCATGCTTTTGATTTGGCTAAGCTGAATCAAAAAATCATAGTGCGTATGGCTAATGTAGATGAAGAACTGCAATTATTAGACGGTGCGGCTGTTAAACTAACTCCGCAGACGCTTGTTATAGCCGATGCTGAGAAGCCATTAGCTATTGCTGGAGTCATGGGTGGCATTGATTCGGGTATTAACTTCTTAACCCATGACATCTTTCTTGAAAGCGCATTCTTCACCCCGACGGTGGTGTCTAGGCAGCGCCAAATGCATCAATTGAATTCGGAATCCAGCTATCGATTTGAGCGAGGCGTTGACCCACAGTTGCAAATTCAAGCAATGGAAAGAGCCACCGCTTTGCTTCTTAAAATAGTGGGCGGAAAAGCTGGACCAATCATAGACTTACAGAAAGAATATCAAGATAAACTTTCGCTTTCGCTAAAGGCAGAAGCTATCCCCGCTTTACTGGGTACATCTACAATCTCTGATCCAGAAATAAAAAGCATCTTTAAGCGTTTAGGTTTTGAATACAAAAAAGTAAAAAATGTTTGGCAGGTTAAAGTTCCTACCTGGCGCTTTGATGTCACTGAGGAAGTCGATTTGATTGAAGAGATCGCAAGGTTGCATGGCTACAACAATATCGCGCCGACCAAGCCATTCTTCCCAGTGCCTAAACATGAGATTACGGAAAGCCAAATATCTCTACCTCGCATGCGTCGTTTATTCTGTGACCTGGGTTATAACGAAGTCATCACTTATAGCTTTGTAAATGCGCAATGGCAAAAGTTACTTGATCCTGAAAAGACGGCTAAGCCACTGGTGAATCCGATTACAGCGGATATGAGTGTTATGCGCACTAACCTCTGGCCAGGGTTATTAGGAGCTTATCTTTATAATCGTGACCGTCAGCAATTAAGAAACCGTTTTTTTGAAACCGGTTTATGTTTTGAAAAAGACGGCAATCACTTGCTGCAAGTGGCTAAATTGGGTGGTCTCATTAGCGGTTCTGCCTTACCAGAGCAATGGGGGGAGATCACTCGTCCTCTCGATTTTTATGATTTGAAGGGGGATATTGAAAATATTTTGCAGCTTACGGCCATCGATAGCGCAGAATTTCAGTTCAAACCCCTTGCCCATCCCGCCTTACATCCAGGCCAAGCGGCTCAGCTATACAAAAAAGACCAGCTTATGGGGGTGCTAGGGGCTATGCATCCTGCTATCCGACAAGAATTTGGCATTAATGAGCCTATTTTCTTGTTTGAGTTCAATTTAAGCGCAATCTCGCAATCTTTATTCCCGGTTTTTAAAGAGATCTCAAAGTTTCCTGAGATCCGTCGTGACCTTGCTCTGTTGGCCGATAGGCATATACCCACAGAGGAAATCCAGGCTGTCATCGTGGAAAATGGTGGTGAATTATTAAGACAAGTCATTATTTTTGATGTATATTTAGGTGATGGGGTTCCTGAAAATAAAAAAAGCGTGGCGTTTGCTTTAACCCTACAACATGCTTTAAGGACCCTGCGTGACGAGGAAGTGGCTGAGACAATGGAACGTATTATACGTGCATTGCAACATAAACTGGGTATTGAGCTGCGAGGCTAAAGGACATGGCATCATTAACTAAAGCTGAAATTGTAGATCACTTATCACGTGAAATTGGCATCAACAAAAGAGAAGCAAAAGAAATTGTTGAGTTGTTCTATCAAACAATTACTGATGCTTTAGTAAACGGCCACCAGGTAAAATTATCAGGCTATGGTAATTTTACATTACATGACAAGAATGAACGTCCAGGGCGTAATCCTAAAACAGGCGAAGAAATACCTGTTTCCGCTCGTCGAGTCGTTACATTCCGCAGCGGTCAAAAACTTCGTGCCCGCGTAAGTAAGTACGAAGGTGATAATGAAACAGGAACAAAAACAGGATGACCGTAAAGGTTAAAACTCATAAACGTAAGGGCGTAATTCTCAAAAAAGAATTACTGCCCATTCCCGAAAAACGTTATTTTAGTATCAGCGAAACAGCGCGTTTATGTGGTGTCAAAGCTTATATCCTCCGTTTTTGGGAACAAGAGTTTAACCAACTGAAGCCTGATAAAAGACGGGGTAATCGTCGTTATTACCAGTATCAAGATCTCATTCTAATCCGCCAAATACGCAAGCTCTTATATGAAGATGGTTTTACTATAGAAGGCGCTCGCGCGCAGCTGTCGGGTGATGTTAAAGAAGCAACTAAAGAGTCCCGCGTTAACGATGTAGCAGCACGTACCATTGCTGAACTAGAAGCTTTGCTGTTAGATTTAAAGGCAATGGCATTAATTTAAACTATTTGCTTTTTCCTAGATCCTCAGTCCCTTCATAGTAGATTAAAACTACGGTTCATCAATTACATTAATTTTGGTAACGCGCTTATATAATCTCCGTTTGTAAGTATTTGGGCACGGTGCACTGCCAACCTAACGGGTTTAATTTGTTTGAGCAGCCCCAGAAAAACTAATTTTCATTACCATATCCTTAAGATTCTTAGTTTTGAGTCAATAGATGCCAATATGTTTTAGGGGATTGGACTTCAAAAACTTCCTTGGCAAGCTTGTGTTTGAATTCTTGCATCTGAGGAGTTAGATTATGAAGCTCGAAATCTTTCTGACTATTCCATTGCATATAGACCATAAATTCAGCAGGATTTTCTGTTGATTGGTGAATGTTGTAAGCAATGCAGCCTTGATCTTGTTTGGAGTTTTCCATTATTTGCAATAATAAGCGCTTAACATATTTTTCCATACCTGCTTTTGCTACACCGGCAATCATGACAGTAAAATTTCCATTATTCATAGCAATCTTCCTTAAAATGATATCCATACAATCGTAACACGAGAGCTCTAAAATAGGCATCTTGTTAACTGTAAAACAATTGACTCTCACTCAGCATTAGTATAAAAAAACGGTTCCTAGTTTTAGGTGAATCGGGGCGTAGCGCAGTCTGGTAGCGCACTTGTCTGGGGGGCAAGTGGTCGTGGGTTCAAATCCCGCCGCCCCGATAATAATCAAGGCCTTACTAAATGCTCTAGCTTTCAGTTATCATGAAAGTTAAAGGAATAAGGGCATAAAAAATGGAAAAAATTTGGCTTAAAGATTATCCACCAGGCGTTCCCGCTGAAATTAACCCCGATGCTTATCAATCCCTTGTCGAATTATTTGAGCAAAACTGCCAAAAATACAGTTCATCGCCTTCATTTTATAATTTAGGGGTCACCCTAACATTTAAACAATTAAACGAATTAAGCCGCGACATGGCCGCTTTTTTTCAGCAAGAATTACAATTGGAAAAAGGCGTTAGGGTAGCCATCATGTTGCCAAATGTTTTGCAATATCCTGTTGTGTTGTTTGGCGCCTTACGGGCCGGCCTTACAGTTGTTAACGTTAATCCGCTTTATACCGAACATGAGTTAACTCATCAGCTACAAGTTTCCGGTGCTAATTCGTTTATTGTTCTAGAATATTTTGCTCATACGGTGATGGAATCATTACCTAAAACCTCTTTGCAAAATATAATCGTTGCCCGCATTGGTGATTTCTTTAATCCCCTAAAAGGATTTGCTGCAAATTTTTTATTGAAATATGTACATAGAAAAATTCCGAATTGGAATATTCCCGGAGCGATATTTTTTAAAGATGCTTTAGATAAAGGAAAAACGCATACACTATTGACTGTTGATATTCAAAGAGAGGATATTGCATTTTTGCAGTATACAGGAGGAA
>CAZXFO010000200.1:0-1852 GCA_964639745.1 uncultured Coxiellaceae bacterium
AGATAAACCTTCAGATATTGCTCTTATACAAATACAAGCAAAAAACTTAGTTGCTATCTCTATCGCTGATTCCAATCAAGTAAAAGTAGGTGATTTTGTTGCAGCAATTGGGAATCCATTCGGATTAAATCAATCGGTTTCTTCAGGGATCGTGAGTGCATTAGGTCGTACTCGTTTAGGCATTGAAAATTTTGAAAACTTTATTCAAACCGACGCCCCTATTAATCCAGGCAATTCAGGTGGCGCCTTGGTTAATCGCGATGGGGAATTAATTGGTCTAAATACCGCTATTTTAGCCCCTACTCGTGGCAGTATCGGCATTGGTTTCGCTATCCCCGCTAATATGGCAAAAAGCATCATGGATCAATTATTACAATTTGGAAATGTACAACGTGGTGTATTAGGTATTGTTACTCAAGACTTAACACCTGATTTAGCTGAAGCCTTCCACACCAAAGCTACTCAAGGTGCTGCAGTCTCTATGATCCAACCTAACTCTCCAGCACAAGATGCAGGCATTCATATCAATGACATTATTGTTGGAGTAAACGATAGTGAAATCAAAAATGCTAGCGATGTGATTAATACCGTTGGCTTCTTACGAGTTAATTCTAAAGTTAACTTAAATATTATCCGCGACAATAAACCGATAAAAATTTCTGCTAACTTACTCGACCCTAAGAAGCGCATTGAAGCAATTCAAATACGTGATCCCTTCTTATACGGGTTAGAGTTAAAAAATCATACTGAAGTAAGCCCGCTACACGGCAACGTTGCTGGAATTTTAATCTTAAACGTCGCGCAAGAAACCAATGCCTGGCAAGCTGACTTGAAGCCCGGTGATGTGATCATTTCTGCTAATCAGGTTAAAGTCACTAATATTGACGAGCTTCGAGCGGTTGCAGCAAAAGCTGATACCACCTTGTTACTGAACGTACTGCGTGGTGCTGGCGCCATCTTCTTGGTTATTAATAAAGAAAGCTAGAAATAAAAAAGCGGCTTTTAGCCGCTTCTTATTTTAATTGACAAACCCCTGCTAAGATGTTAATTTTGCTCAAAAAATGGGCAAAATCAATTGTTTATGAGAAAATGTTTCCTGACAACAGCGGCATTATTGGCATTATTTTTCAGCCCCTTACTTTATGCTGCGGCCCCTAATTATGCAATCCTTATTGATGCAGGAAGCACAGGCTCAAGGCTGCATCTTTTTCAATATAAACCTGGAAAGCCCTTACCTATCATTAATGATATCTTCTCTACTAACAACAAACCGGGACTATCTTCGTTTGCTAATAATCCAGCCGAAGCCAGCACCTCTTTAGAAAAAATGCTTGATGAAGCTAAAGAGCATCTCGACCAACTACATATCGACCCCCACACTGTTTCTATTAGCATCCTTGGCACAGCCGGTATGCGCCTATTACCCTATTACGTTCAACAAGACATTTATAAACATTTACGAGCTTATATAAAAAAACGTTATGGGTTTGCATTAGGCGACATTAAAACGATATCAGGAAAGCTTGAGGGCATTTACGGCTGGCTCGACATCAATTACTCGCTACATACGTTAACTACTAAAAAAGATAGCACCAATGGCAGTATCGATATGGGTGGCGCCTCAACGCAAATTGCTTTTAGCACACCTAAACCAGCTGAGGGTACGCTCTCCATTCCTTTAGGCAGAAAAAACTATAATGTCATGAGCAAGAGTTTTCTTGGCTTAGGTCTAGTTCAAGCATTGCAGCATGTTAATATCATGCCATTAGCGGCTGCATGTTATCCTACCCATTATGCTTTCTCTCCTTCAGCTAAAGGCAGTTTTAATTATAATATCTGCAGCTCCTTATAT
>CAZXFO010000201.1:0-6222 GCA_964639745.1 uncultured Coxiellaceae bacterium
AAATAAGACTGCCATTCAGATGTGAGCTGATCTGGGTTTTTCAAATAAGTTTCATATAGCTCTTCAATATAAGCCTCGTTACCTGAGGTCAAATAGGAATCTTGTTGCATTTGCTGCATCGTTTTATGCTTAGATATCATAACATCGTTCTCATTATCTTAATTACTGCACTTTCCTACTTTTAACAGCATAAAAGTGGCATGAGCTCTAACTTCACACCACTTCCAGTCCTAATTAGGCCTTAAAAACTATACTGATTCATCCAGCATCATAGTTTTAATATGGTTGATAGCTTTAAGTGGATTTAAACCTTTAGGGCATACTTCCACGCAATTCATAATACCGCGGCAACGTAAGACGCTGAAAGGGTCAACTAAATCAGCTAAACGTTCTTCAGTAGCTGTATCACGGCTATCCATCAAAAATCTATAAGCCCATAATAACGCTGCAGGGCCTAAATATTTATCAGGATTCCACCAGTAAGAGGGGCAAGATGAAGAACAGCAAGCACAAAGAATACAATCATAGAGGCCATCTAATTTAGCATGGTCTTCTGGCGATTGAAGATACTCGGTTGCTGGCTTTTCTTTATCATTTTGTAGATAAGGTTTGACAGCTTCGTATTGTTCATAGAATTGGGTCATGTCTACAACCAAATCACGGATTACCGGAAAGCTAGGCAATGGGCGAATTACAATTGGCTCTTGTAAATCTTTAATATGAGTTGTGCAAGCTAGACCATTTTTACCATTAATATTCATACCATCTGAACCACAAACTCCTTCGCGGCAAGAGCGACGCATGGTAAGTGTTTCATCATATTTATTCTTGATAACGATAAGCGCATCTAAAACCATGTGGCAATTATGCTCTTTGATATCGATATCAAAATCTTGCATGTAAGGCTCTTTATCTGTTTCAGGATTATAACGATAAATTGAAAAACGCATGGGTTAGCCCTCCTCTCTATGCTTTAATGCTACTGCTTCAACTTCATGCGGCTTCATATTGACTGCTCGAGATGCAATACGGCCATCGCCAAAATAAAGTGAATGCTTTAACCATTTTTGGTCATCACGTTCAGGATAGTCATGACGTGCATGGGCACCACGGCTTTCTTGGCGCATTTCAGCAAGATAAGCGGTTGCCACTGCTGTAGCCATTAGATTATCCAACTCTAAAGCCTCGATACGTGCAGTATTGTATTGGGTGCTTTTATCTTTAAGCGCAGCGTGCTTTAAACGCTCTTCCAATTCTTCTAATTTAACAAAGCCTTTTTTCATGTTTTCTTCAACCCGGAAAACACCAAAATCTTCCTGCATGACTTTCTGTAATGCGGTACGAATTTCATCAACGCTTTCGCCTTTAGAATTTGTTTCCCAGCGTTTAAAACGTACTAAAGCCGCATCAATATCATCGGCGACTGGTTCATGGAAACTCATGCCTTCCTTAATAGCTTGTTTTACATGCATACCAGCTGCTCGCCCAAAGACCACCAAGTCTAATAAAGAATTAGCGCCTAAGCGGTTAGCGCCATGTACTGATACGCAAGCACATTCGCCAGCAGCATAAAGCCCATCAACTACAACATCTTGGCCAGTAATAGTAGTCGTTAAAACTTGGCCATGAACGTTAGTTGGAATACCGCCCATGAGATAATGGCAGGTAGGAACGACTGGAATAGGTTCTTTAACGGGATCAACACCCGCAAATGTAATTGCTAACTCGCGAATACCCGGTAAATATTTTTTAATGCGTTCTTCACCAAGATGATCAACTTTTAATAACACGTAGTCACTTTGCGGACCACAGCCACGTCCTTCACGCATTTCAATGGCTGAACAACGGGCAACAATGTCACGGCATGATAAATCTTTAAGATGCGGTGCGTAGCGCTCCATGTAACGTTCACCGTTTTTATTTAAAAGGTAACCGCCTTCACCACGAACACTCTCACTAATAAGAACACCTGCACCATAAATACCAGTAGGATGAAATTGCCAGAATTCCATATCTTGTAATGGTAGTCCTGCACGCAACACCATACCTAAACCATCGCCAGTATTAATATGAGCATTAGTGGTCGATTGATAAATACGACCCGCTCCACCCGTGGCAAGAATTGTGGCACGAGCTTTAAAAAATGCTACTTCGCCTGTTTCAATACAAATTGCCATGGTGCCAGCAATGCTAGAGCCTGCTTTGACTAAATCAATTGCAAACCATTCATTAAAAAAACGAGTTTTAGCTTGGATGTTTTTTTGGAATAAGGTATGCAACATCGCATGACCTGTACGATCAGCCACTGCACACGTTCTGTGAGCTTGCTCACCACCGTAATTACGGGTAGCACCACCAAAGGCTCGTTGATAAATTTTACCGTTTTCTAATCGAGAAAAAGGCATACCCATGTGTTCTAATTCATAAATGGTTTCAGGTGCTTGTTTACACATGTACTCAATAGCATCCTGGTCACCTAAAAAGTCAGAACCAACAATAGTATCGTACATATGCCAACGCCAATCATCATCTCCTTCAACGTTAGCAATGGCAGCGTTAATCCCACCTTGAGCTGATACTGTATGTGATCTTATAGGATAGACTTTTGATATAACCGCAACATCTAATCCTTGCTGAGCAAGTTCAATAGAAGCTCTTAAACCTGCACCACCGCCTCCAATAATGACGGCATCAAATGTATAAGTTGAAAATTTCATGGATTAAAGACTCCACATCATTAAAAGTGCCCAGATCACACAGGCAAGTAGTGTCATAAAAACTGCAATATTTACAGCAAAACGAAGCATAGCTGGCTTTACATAATCAGTTACAACTGTCCAAACCCCTATCCAGGCATGGAAGGCAAGCGCTAAGATAACGATCAAGGTGAAAACTTTCATTCCCATAGAAGCAAAAAGCGAATGCCATTCAAAAAACCCTACCCCAGGGTGGCTCATTAAATACCCGATAAACCCAACCGACGCCAAGGCGATAATAATGGCTGATATGCGTTGGATAACCCAATCACGCAAGCCTTGGTGATTAACTCCTAAGACTGATTTCACCATAACCACACTCCCAACATCACGATAAGTACAGCAGATACACCCAAAGTTACCTTAGCCATCAGACGTCCAGTCTTTAATTCTTCACCAATATGAATATCCATTAAAAGATGTCTTATACCCGCCACAAGATGGTAGCTAAGCGCGGCTAAGAAAGCCCATATCACCAGCTTACTGAAAGGCGTGCTTAAAAATTCTTTTAAATTATTAAAATCAGTCTCTGATGCAAGCGACATACTCAAAGCCCACAATAATAGCGGCATTAATAAAAATAAAAATACGCCAGAAACGCGGTGTAAAATTGAAACAATCGCTGGAATAGGGAACTTAATAGTGAAAAGGTTTAAGTTCTTTGGTCGTTTTTTGTTCATCACGGCTCGTCATTGTCCTTCTATATTTTGTATAAAAATAACAATCTGGGTAAAACTCAGCCCAGGATTATATTCCGCCCGGCGAAGCAAAGTAAACAAATGAATACAGGCGCGTGACAAGATTTTTCATGTGTATATAATGTCTTATATATAGGGAGATCATACATGACTGACAAAAAAGCTAAATTGACCATCGATGGAAAAACGATAGAACTGGATGTACTAAGCGGCACGATGGGACCAGAAGCAATAGATGTCAGTCCTTTAGCAAAACATGGCTACTACACTTACGATCCTGGCTTTTTCTCTACTGCCTCATGTGAATCCAAAATCACCTATATCGATGGTGATAAAGGCATTTTATTGTACCGAGGCTACCCAATTGATCAATTAGCTGCCCAATCTAACTTTTTAGAAGTGAGTTATTTACTAATTAATGGCGAACTACCCTCTAAAAAAGAATACGAAAGTTTTTGTGATGGCTTGAAGCACCACTCGATGATTCACGAGCAGGTTCGTAATTTTTACAATGGATTTCGCCGTGACGCCCACCCCATGGCCGTTATGGTTGGTGTAGTTGGCGCATTATCTGCGTTTTACCACGACACCCTAAATATCAAAAATCCTGAGCACCGCTTAATGGCTGCCCAACGCCTCATTGCTAAAATGCCAACTATTGCAGCCATGTGTTATAAATATTCCATTGGCCAGCCCTTTATGCCACCGCAAAATCGACTTTCGTACGCTGAAAACTTTTTATACATGATGTACGGCACTCCTTGCGAGGAAATGCACCCTAGCCCTGTCCTAGCGCGAGCCTTAGATCGCATTTTCATCTTGCATGCCGACCATGAACAAAACGCTTCGACATCAACAGTCCGTTTAGCGGGCTCAACCGGCGCTAATCCTTATGCCTGTGTATCTGCGGGAATTGGTGCACTTTGGGGCCCCGCCCACGGCGGCGCTAACGAAGCAGCACTCAACATGCTTCACGAAATCGGTGATGTTTCCAATATTGGCAAATATATCGCCCGAGCCAAAGACCCAAATGATACTTTCCGTTTAATGGGATTTGGTCATCGTGTTTATAAAAATTACGACCCGCGCGCTAAGGTCATGCGGGATACTTGCCATGAAGTGTTAGAAGAAGTCGGCAAGAAAAACCACCCTATTTTCAAATTGGCTATTGAATTAGAACGCATAGCTCTAGAAGATCCCTATTTTGTCGAGAAAAAACTTTATCCTAATGTCGATTTTTATTCGGGGATTACATTAAGCGCGATCGGTATCCCGACGAATATGTTTACAGTAATTTTTGCTCTAGCAAGAACAGTGGGTTGGATTGCTCAATGGAATGAAATGATCAGCAGCCCTTATCGTCTTGGTAGGCCTCGCCAACTTTATACAGGCGATACTCCCCGAGATTTTGTTCCGGTGGGAAAAAGGTCATAGCTACTGTTTAAATCCAATCTGTTATCACTCTAGTCCCTTTCTTGTCATCCCAGCGACAGCTGGGATCTCGGAGACTATACCGAAGAAGGAAGATTCCTGCTGGAGTAACATCCCCGAAGGGGGCTGGAATGACAAACATTCGCTGACAAAGAGGTTGTTATGATGGATGATAGGTCGCGCTGAAATAACAGATACAAACCTACACTACACCCAAATAAAATTCACGCCAAAGTTTAAAAGCACATCATTTTTTCCACCCGAGAAGGTATAAAGATCGCGTGCTTCTAAACTTAATGCCACATTACTACTTTTAAAAAAATGGGCACCAATACCTGCGTTTAATCCGCCTTGGTTCACTGCCTGATTAGGAATAGGCTTTAAGCTCATGACGTTAAAACCTCCCATCACATAAGGCTCAACATATTTGATAGATGAATGGATGCGATAGATTTCATCAAATAAATAAGCAAAACCATGAATGCTTTTTGGTGCGCCCGCGCCGGTTGTATTAATAACATTAGCAGCAACTTGTGTAGCCCACTTCTCATCAAAGTTATAAGTTAGACCTACATAACCAGGAATGAACATATTTTTTAAATCACGTTTGCTAGCAAAAAATATATAACCATTACCTACTGTAAAAGTTATAGCACCAGGAGCAGCTTCAGCAAATACTACCGAGGAAAATAAAATTCCAGCCATTAATAAAACAATTTTACTTTTAATCTTCATGAATAATTCCTATATGAAATCCCATGTTATTTGCGCGCCTACTATATCAGCACTTGTTTTACTGGTTCCTCTCGTGCTTGGTTGAATAGGAAATAAAGCAACTGGTCTTAAGGGAGGATTTATTGAAGCATCTTTCATAAATACATGCGTCCAACCTAAATCAATGCCAAGAGCTTTCATAACTTGATAATGTCCACCAACTGACAAATCATAGCGATCATTATCAGGTAAAAATAAATTTCGATATGCATTTCTAGTAGGAGATTGGTCGTAGCCTGCACCAGCTCGCAATACGAGTTTATCAGTCGCGTAATAATCAGCACCTAAAGAGAAAGTCCAGGTGTTACGAAAATTAAGAGGGTTATCAACAGGTCTTCCACCCAATCCAGCAATATTTTGCATAACTAAATTGTGGTCAACATTCCACTGTGAATATATAGCTGAGCCCATTACCGCCCAATGAGTGTTCAAACGTTGATATAAACTAACCGTGGTATCAGGTGGTAGAGAAATATTGGCAAGATCACGTGTCGGATTCGGATTACCAATAACATTAGGTCCTGCGCCTATCCAATTACTCGTTCCTTTTATGTGATGGCTCA
>CAZXFO010000202.1:0-12675 GCA_964639745.1 uncultured Coxiellaceae bacterium
AAATTACAAAAATAAAAAGCTAAAGGGCAAAGCAGATTAGCCACAGGTAAGCGGAATTTACGCTCTTCTTCTGGGAGCTTTGCACGTAAGCATATTAGCGCTACTGGTCCGATGGCATATGAAATCACCATCGCCGAAACTAAAAAACTCACCATCGCTTGCCAGCCCGGCAGAGGCAAAAACAAAAACATGCCTACAGCAAAATTGGCGAAGATAGCAAATACGGGAAATTTTTTACCGCTTAAACGTGAGAGAAAAGCTGGAACATAACCTATTTTGCTCATCGCATAGAGTATACGTGCCGTAGAAGTTACATAAATAAGTCCCGCTCCTAAGGGTGACACTGTAGCATCTACATATAACAATTTAAGCAGCCAAATTAAACCCAAGCCCGCTGCTAAACCTGCAAAAGGGCCAAAATCTCCCGCAAATGAGAGTTGCTGCCAGCCATTTGATAATGCCTCTGGCTTTAATGCACCAATAAAAGCAATTTGCAAACCTAAATACATAATTAAACAACAAACAATCGAACCAACCACTGCTAAGGGTATGGCAATATTGGGACGCTTAGTTTCACCCGCTAATTCTACCCCGTGCTTAAAACCTGTAAATGCAAATGCAACACCCCCTGATGCAACCGCTGCTAATATAGCTTGCCAGCCACCTATAGAAGTAATACTAGTCGGGATATTAGCAAAATTGCCTACATTAAAACTGGTTGTGACGAGCATAAAGATAGTTAAAACGATTACACAAACCTTGAAGAGAAATAGCAGAAAATTAAATCCTACCAATCCTTTAAAACTCGCTATATTAACGATACAAAGCCCAAGCATTAAAACGATAGCCCAACAGAAGCCTATGCCAGTTAAAACAACAGCTCCATCAACCATATGAGTCAATGATGTGAAATAAGTAGAGGCATATTGTAGTACGGCTTGCACTTCTATAGGTGCCATTGTTAAAGCCGATAACCATGCTGCCCAACCAATAATAAAACTAGCAAAAGCACCGTGACTTAATTGAGGAATCTGGGCTGTACCGCCTGCCACAGGGAGCAATACGGATAATTCAGCAAAAGTTAATGCAATTAAAGCCGTCGCTGCACCCCCTATTAACCATGAAATAACTGCTGCTCCGCCAGCAATCTTTGCTGCATATAAGGGGGCAAATAACCAAGCTGAACCTATCATTCCGTTTATACTAAGCATTAAAAGGTTTAAAGGAGAAAAACGGCGGTGAAGTTCCATGCGGGTGACCTTAATTTATATAGTTGGGCCATTGTAACTTGGATTAATCGAAAAGGTAAATCTGACAAGAAGCTGAACAGCTCGAAGAAGGCCTGGACATGAGAATCTGAATGAAAAAAGCTGTCTCCCCGCAAAATTCCCGTCCACACACTTAAGAAGAACACTGGCTTTACACAGGAATTTTGCGGGGAGACAGTGTTCGTGAGATATCACTTAAGGTTCAGATTAGATGAAGACGAGGTTTCAGCTGGAGCTGCCCCCTGCGCTGACAGGGGAAGGATCTCTTCAGGCTTTACCAATGGGATAGCAGATTCTTCGCTACGCTCAGAATGACATTGAGCTGCGTTCAGGACTTTAGGCAGCTCAGATGACATAAGCGGTTGTCATTCTGAACGAAGCAAAGCGTAGTGAAGAATCTCAGATCCTTCACTGCGTTCAAAATGAGGGCCCCTATTCAAGCGGACGCATATGCGGGAATAAAATCACATCCCGGATTGAGGGGGAATTAGTAAACAACATAACCAAACGATCGATACCAATTCCTTCTCCTGCAGTAGGCGGCAGTCCATACTCTAAGGCGGTAACATAATCTTCATCATACGGCATGGCTTCTTCATCACCTGCAGCCTTCTCAGCCATTTGCTGGCGGAAGCGCTCAGCTTGATCTTCAGGATCATTCAGCTCAGAAAAACCATTAGCCATTTCAAAACCACCAATAAACAATTCAAAACGGTCAGTAACATTTGGATTTATATCATTACGACGTGCCAAAGGTGAAACCTCTATTGGGAATTCAGTAACAAATGTTGGCTGAATAAGTAAATGCTCTACTTTTTCTTCAAAAATACTATATTGTATCTTACCGACAGTATCTTCATTCTTGAAAGCTATGTCGAGACGCTTAGCTATATTACGAATTGCCTCTAAAGATTCTAAGTCATCTTTTTTAATATCAGCACAATGATGCAAGATAGCTTCTTTAATGGTAAAACGAGCAAAGGGTGAACCGACTTCCAAGGTACGGCCCTGATATGTGATAGTTGTCGAGCCTAAAACCTCTTCTGCTAGCTGCTTAAATAAAGTCTCTGTTAAAGTCATCAAATCATGATATTCAGCATAGGCTTGATAAAACTCTATCATGGTAAACTCAGGATTATGTCGTGTCGATAAACCTTCATTGCGGAAATTTCGATTAATCTCAAACACCCGTTCGAAACCACCGACCACTAAACGTTTCAAATAAAGCTCAGGAGCAATACGCAAATATAACGGCATATCTAAAGCATTATGATGAGTTACAAACGGCCGCGCTGCAGCACCGCCTGGCAAAACCTGCATCATGGGAGTTTCAACTTCAATATAATCGCGAGCTTTTAAAAAAGAGCGAATAGTGTCGATAATTTTAGTGCGTGTTATAAAGGTTTGCCGGGAGCCTTCATTAGCAATTAAATCTAAATAACGTTGGCGATAGCAAATCTCTTGATCATGTAAGCCGTGATACTTATCCGGCAGAGGTCTAAGTGTTTTGGTTAGCAATACGGCCTTTTGAGCACGAACAGAAAGTTCACCCGTTTTTGTTTTAAAGAGTTTACCCTCAACGCCTATGATGTCGCCAAGATCCCATTCTTTGAACGCGTCATACATGCCTGACTCAAGCTCATCTTCACGCAAATAAATTTGAATACGACCAGTCATATCTTGAATGTGAGCAAAGCTCGCTTTACCCATTTGCCGACGTGTCATAATACGGCCTGCTACTTTAACCTGAATAGGATTAGCTTCTAATTCAGGTTCAGTTTTATGACTATATTCCAACAACAAACGCGCTGCTAATGCATCACGACGGAAATGGTTAGGGAAAGCCTGGCCTTCTTCACGCCAACTTGCTAATTTGCTACGACGCTGCTCAATGAGCTCATTAGTGTCTACTATAGGTGTATTAGGTTGCTCTGACATAGTATTTTTACCTTATAATCCGCTTAATAAACTGGCTTCAATAAATCGATCCAAATCCCCATCTAAAACAGCCTGGGTATTTGAAATCTCTAATCCGGTACGCAAATCTTTAATGCGTGACATATCTAAAACATAAGAACGAATCTGACTACCCCACGTAATATCTTTCTTTGTTGATTCAAGCTCTTGTTTTTCAGCATTACGTTTTTGTAATTCAACTTCATATAATTTAGCTCTTAACAAATTCATGGCACGAGCTTTATTTTGATGTTGTGAACGTTCTGACTGACATTGTACTACAGTATTAGTGGGCACGTGGGTTATTCGTACTGCTGAATCCGTTTTATTAACGTGTTGGCCACCCGCTCCACCCGCACGATAAGTATCAATACGCAGGTCCGCCGGATTAATTTCAACAGCAATGCTTTCATCAATTTCAGGCACGACAAAAACAGAAGCAAAAGAGGTATGGCGCTTATGATTAGCATCAAAAGGAGATTTACGTACTAGACGATGTACGCCAGTTTCAGTACGTAACCAGCCATAAGCATAAGGTCCACCAAAACGGATAGTGGCGCTTTTAATACCAGCGACTTCACCCGCTGAGATTTCAACAATTTCAGTTTTGAAACCATGACGCTCGCCCCAACGTAAATACATTCTAAGCAGCATATTTGCCCAATCTTGTGCTTCGGTACCGCCTGAGCCTGATTGCACATCCATATAAGCTGAATTAGCGTCCATTTCACCCGAAAACTTACGTTGGAATTCTCGCTCGCTAATCTGTTTTTCAACTATTTCTAAATCTTTAACGGTGATTTCTAGAGCATCAGTATCATTTTCATGCATAGCTAGGTCTAAAAGATCCATAGCATCTTGTAATAATCTTTCGAGCTTTAAATAATTATTGATAATTTCTTCAAGTTGAACCCGTTCACGGCCTACAGCTTGAGCACGATCGGGCTGTGACCATAAGGCAGGATCTTCTAATTCACGTTGAACTTCGGTGAGGCGGGCTTGTTTTTGATCAATCTCAAAGATACCCCCGAAGAACTAGGAGACGTTTCTCTAGATCTTTAGCTCGGGATTGTAAAGATGTTGTTTCAAACATAGCTAGCTCGTAATCTTCTGAATGATGAAAGATTTATCATAAAGCTTTAGTGATAACAATAGACAAATAAAAAAAGAGTTTGTGGTTCGATAACTAGACTATAAATCCTAGGTCTTTTGCAAAAACCAATGCATCCTCCCGACCTTCTAATGCTGGGTAATAGTCCTTTCGAATATTGATATGGATAAAGCCAGTTTTTTTATAAAGAGCTATAGCCTTGTGATTAGATTCTCTGACTTCTAAATAGATCATCATGGCACCCAGCTTTTTTGCCATATCGGTGACATGATTTAGCATTTTAGTACCGAGTCCATGACGCTGAAATTGAGGATGAACGCAGATATTAAGCAAATGGCATTCTTCACCATGCACAGCAATAATACCAAAACTTAAAATTTGATTTTTATTCTCAAACACCCAACCAGGATAGCCTGCAAAATAACAGTCCCTAAATGCTTTACTGGTCCAGGGCACTACTTGAGTAGCCTCTTCCATAGCTGTCACTTGACCTAAGTCTTCTTCACGCATTTTACGTAAGACGTAATCGACCGAATCCATCTATAATACTTTCCTCAAAAACATTCCTGTATAAGAAAGCGGATGTTCAGATACATGTTCAGGCGTACCCATAGTCACTACCTGCCCGCCTTTATCGCCGCCTTCAGGACCTAAATCGATGATCCAATCGGCAGTTTTTATTACATCCAAGTTATGCTCAATAACCACAATAGTATTGCCTTTATCACGTAAGCGATGCAAGACCTGCAGTAACTGCTCTATATCGTGGAAGTGAAGGCCAGTTGTAGGTTCATCTAAAATATAAAGTGTACGACCTGTATCACGACGTGAAAGCTCTTTAGCTAATTTAATACGTTGGGCTTCACCACCTGAAAGTGTTGTGGCGTTTTGCCCTAGTGATATATAAGAAAGCCCTACATCCATGAGAGTTTGTAACTTGCGAGCAACAGCTGGTATTGCATCAAAGAACTCGCGAGCTTCCTCAACCGTCATTTCTAACACCTGGTGAATGTTTTTACCCTTATAAAAAACTTCTAAAGTTTCTCGGTTGTAGCGTTTACCTTGGCAAATATCGCAGGTGACATAAACATCAGCCAAAAAGTGCATCTCAACTTTAATAACGCCATCACCTTGGCAAGCTTCGCAACGCCCTCCTTTAACATTAAAGCTGAAGCGGCCATCTTTATAACCACGTGCGCGTGATTCGGGAACACCTGCAAATAACTCGCGAATTGCTGTAAAAAGGCCAGTATAGGTTGCTGGATTGGAGCGAGGCGTGCGGCCAATAGGGCTTTGATCAATGACTACAGCCTTATCCAAATGTTCTAACCCTTCAACCTCATCATGTGGCGCTGCTTCTTGGGTCGTTGCACCATTTAATAATCGAGCAGCAAGCGGACTTAAAGTATCATTAATTAAGGTTGATTTTCCTGAACCTGAAACCCCGGTGACACAAGTCATCAAACCAATTGGAATTTCAACATTAATGCTCTTTAGATTGTTACCGGACGCCCCTTTCAAAGTAATAACACGCTCCGGATCAACCTGCCTGCGGTTTTCAGGAACTTGAATTTGAAGCTTCTTAGATAAATATTGGCCGGTTAAAGATTTAGGCTCTTTCATAATTTCTTTTGGAGTGCCTTGCGCCACAATATACCCACCGTGCACGCCGGCACCAGGACCTAAGTCAATCACATGATCAGCTGTTCTTATTGCATCTTCATCGTGCTCGACGACAATCACGCTATTGCCCAAATCACGAAGATGATGCAAGGTCTTCAGTAAACGATCATTATCACGCTGATGTAAACCAATAGAGGGCTCATCGAGAATATACATCACACCGACCAGACCAGAGCCAATCTGACTAGCTAAGCGAATACGTTGCGCTTCACCCCCAGAAAGAGTTTCAGCACTACGACTTAAATTTAAATACTCGAGCCCCACATCCACCAAAAAACGTAGCCGACTAGTCAGCTCTTTCAAAATTTTGGTAGCAATTTCGCCACGATAGCCAGGCAAGCGTAAAGACTCAAAGAAAGCCATGGCCTTATCAATGGGCCACGATACAATTTCTGGCAGGTTCTTATCATCTACAAACACGAAACGTGCTGGCTTACATAAACGAGCCCCTTCACATGCTTCACAAGGCTTATTCATTAAATACTTGCTGAGTTCCTCACGGACATACTCAGACTCTGTATCGCGATAACGACGCTCTAAATTAGGGATCACCCCTTCAAATGGATAGGTTTTAGTATAACGAGAACCATCTTCACTACGATAAGTAAATTTAATCGACTCTTCACTGCCATGCAAAACGATTTGCTGAATTTTTTTGGGTAGCTTTCCAAATGGCGTATCAATACTGAAACCAAAATGCTTAGCTAGCGATTTTAACATTTGGTGATAATAGACATTGCGCTTATCCCAGCCGCGAATGACACCTTCTGCTAAACTTAAATCGCGATTCACTAGAACCAATTCGGGATCAAAACATTGCTTCACCCCTAAACCATCGCAAGACGAACAAGCACCTGTTGGGCTATTAAATGAAAATAAGCGGGGAGACAGTTCAGTCAAACTATAGCCGCATTCAGGGCAAGCAAATTTTGCTGAAAAAATTTGCGGAGCACGCTTTGGCTCATCCATAAATGCAATGGATGCAATACCGTCAGCCATTTTGGTCGCTGTTTCAAACGATTCGGCTAAACGGGTTCTGGCATCAGCTCGCACTCGAATACGATCAATGACTACTTCAATCGTATGCTTTTTACGTAAGTCTAAAGCGGGCGGCTTATCAAGTTCCACCATATCACCATCAATACGCGCACGAATAAACCCTTGGGCACGTAATTCTTGCAGCAACTCAACATATTCACCTTTTCGCTCTTGAATGACAGGTGCCAATATCATTATTTTGGTTTCTTCAGGCAAAGCTAACACGCTATCAACCATTTGACTGATAGTTTGCGCTTCTAATACGTGACGGTGCTCAGGACACTGCGGCTGCCCAACCTTGGCATAGAGCAAACGCAAATAATCATAAATTTCTGTAATCGTACCAACAGTAGAACGAGGGTTATGTGAAGTAGATTTTTGCTCAATGGAAATAGCAGGCGACAAGCCTTCAATATGATCCACGTCTGGCTTTTCCATCATAGATAAGAACTGACGTGCATAGGATGACAAAGACTCGACGTAACGACGTTGTCCTTCAGCATATAGGGTATCAAATGCTAAAGAAGACTTTCCTGATCCTGAAAGCCCGGTTATGACTACTATCTTATCTCTTGGTAAATCGACATTAATGTTCTTCAAATTGTGCGTACGCGCACCGCGGACTTGAATTCGGCTCATGGTAGTTTTTTCGGCTAATTAGGAAGTGCATATCATATCCTATTTCGGGTAGAATGTGACCATTTAACAATATAGTCAGTTGATCATGATAAACAAAATGACCTCCACAGAACGACGAGCCGTAACTTCATTATCATTAATCATGGCCTTACGCATGATTGGTCTTTTTATGATCGTGCCTATTTTTGCCCTTTACGCCAAACAGCTAGAGAGCTCCACCCCCTTCCTCATTGGTGTAGCCATGGGCATTTACGGCCTTACCCAAGCCCTATTACAAATTCCATTTGGCATGCTTTCTGACCGTCTAGGCCGCCGCCCTATAATTACCCTAGGCCTGCTAATTTTTGCTCTAGGGAGCTTAATTGCAGCCCTATCCCACTCCATTTATGGAGTGATTTTGGGCCGCGCATTACAAGGCGGAGGCGCCGTTGGCAGCACCATTATGGCCATGATGGCTGACCTCACCCAAGAAGAGAATCGCACTAAAGCCATGGCTATTTCGGGTATGACTATTGGCCTATCCTTTGCCATTGCGATGATTGCAGGCCCTATACTGACCCAATGGTTTAACTTTAATAACTTATTCTTATTGGCTGCATTCTTTAGCTTAACGGCCATTTTACTTTTGTTCAGTTGGGTTCCTAAGCCGAAAATCTTGGCTTGGCATCCTGAAACTGAACCTGAAATTAAGCTTCTTTTTGCATTATTAAAGAACAAGGATCTATTAAGACTCAATATAGGTATCTTCTTGCTGCATGCCATTTTAACCGCTAGTTTTGTTGTCATTCCTATTAGCCTTCATAACTTCCTCAATCTTTCTAGCCATCAGCAATGGACCTTATACGTACCTATCTTCATTGTGGCTTTCATATCAAGCCTGGTTTTTATTGCCTTAGCCGAACGTAAAAAACAGATTAAGCCTTATTTTCTAGGCGGCATTATTGGTTTAGCTATTTCCGAAAGTCTGTTATGGCTTTTTGCTGAACACCGCAGCCTCGTCAGCTTAGGGTTGTGTGGCTTTTTTACTGCTTTTTCCCTACTCGAAGCCTTTCTACCTTCGCTGGTCTCCCGCACCGCCCCACCTGCCCGTAAAGGCACTGCTATGGGCCTGTACTCCTGCTCACAATTTTTAGGCATTTTTATGGGGGGAGTTATTGGTGGCTGGCTTTACCAGGCTCATGGTCTTACCACTGTCTATCTCTTTTGCTTGATAATCGCCTTGCTATGGCTAGTTATTGCATATAGAATGAATCCACCGCGTTATCTTATGACCCGAGTTTTAAATATTGCGAATTTTTTGGATAACCCAGATCAAGATTATACCTGGCCTGAAATCGCAACCCAGCTGCAAAGCATCCCGGGCATAGCAGAAATAACATACCTTCCGAAAGAAAAACTGGCCTATCTCAAAGTGGAACGTAAAGCCCTAGAGCATCCAGACTTTCTGCGGATAGAAAAAATTTTAAACTTACAGCATTAAGGAGTTAAAAATGGCAAAAGGCAGCGTTAACAAAGTAATTTTGATCGGTAATTTAGGAAAAGATCCTGAAGTGCGCTATACACCTAATGGTGTGGCCATTGCCAATCTCACAATTGCAACTACAGAGAGCTGGAAAGATAAACAAAGCGGCTCAACACAAGAAAAAACCGAATGGCATCGCGTTGTGTTTTATCAACGTTTAGCTGAAATCGCTGGCGAATATTTACGAAAAGGCTCAAAGATTTTTATTGAAGGCCGCTTACAAACACGCAAATGGCAAGACAAAAACACTAACCAAGATCGATACACTACCGAAATCATTGCTGACTCCATGCAAATGCTTGATAGCAAAGGTGGTAATGGTGGTGGCAATTTCGATGCAGGCTCAAACGACAAGTCTGAATCATCAACAAGCTCAACCTCTATGCCTGAACCCAGCATGGAAGGTTTTGATGATGATATTCCGTTCTAAGCATAAGCAAATAGTTAAAAGAAAAGGCCATTAATTACGTATTACTGGCCTTTTTATTTATAAGGAGATTTTGGTGTTGAGAAGTAGAAAAATGAAAATAAGAAAAATATACCTTATACCTTTATGCTTTTTGGCAGCATTTCTTCTAATCAGCTGCTCCGAGCATGACAATCTCACCAAAAATACCACTTCAGGTTACGTCAAGATAGATCAAGGAAAATTGTATTATCAAAAATTTGGCTCAGGTGGAACTCCAATTATAGTTGTGCATGGTGGACCTGGCTTAGACCAAAGTTATCTTCAACCACAAATGTTAGCACTTTCAAAAAATCATGAAGTTATTTTTTATGATCAACGAGGTTCAGGAAGATCACTCGAAACCAGTCTTAGCCCTGCCCTCATTAATATCAGCCAATTCACCAAAGATTTAGAAGATTTGAGAAAACAACTAGGACTAAATAAATTCATTTTGCTTGGGCACTCGTGGGGCGGATTTCTTGCCATGCGCTATACACTTAATTATCCCGAGCATGTCTCTGCTCTTATTCTTTTAAATACTTCTCCAGCTGACTATAAAGGCCAACAAGCATTCATAAAAGAGTTTACTAAGAGAACACAGCCAATAAAAAATGAGATTACACCACTATTTAATTTCCTGGAATTTGAAAAATTGACCTCAGCACAGATTTCGAAATTATATAGAACGGTTTTCTCAGTATATTTTTATAATCCAAAAAAAGTAAATGAATTAACCTTAAATACAAGTGAAGAATCGGCTAAAGGTGGCGAAAAAGTTATGCAATTAATGTCAAACACTTCTTGGTTAAAACCAAATACTAACTTATTTCCCGAATTAAAAAAATTAAATGTGCCTACTTTAGTGATAAGCGGCAAGCAAGACATTGTACCTTTATGGACTAGCCAAGAAATTAAAGAGGCAATCCCTCATGCAGAAATGGTCGTTTTAGAAGAATGTGGGCACTTTCCATATATTGAAAAACCTGATGAACTGTTTAATCATATTCAGCGTTTTCTAGATGTAATAAAAAGTTAGTATTCTGTCTCGAAATCGTTTAGGTTCATATTCAATACTAAAACCTGCGTTAAAGATTTTGACGATGACATTCCATTCTAAATATTTCGTGCTGAGTCTAAAAACCCTGCAATTGCAGGTTTTTTGCTTTCATGCTAGGCGGCAAATATAAAACTTTACCTTTCGACCTTACTTTTAATATAATTAACCCACTCACTCATCAGCATGAGAGGCGCATATGAAAAGCGATAGAACCAAGGTTGTAAAAGATAATTTATCAGCATTTTGGTCTAAGTGTTTTTCTACTAACTCCACATTTGAAGTAATCAACAAGCAAAAAATTTTTCATACTGTTTCAGATATTGATGACCCACTGATGAATGCCGTTACTTCATCCAACTATAATGATAATGAAATAGCTAATGCAGTTGAAGAAATAACATCTCTTTATAATAATAAAAAATTATCATTCTGCTGGTGGGTAGATACAGAACAAGATCATCCACAACTTTCAAAGACCTTGCAGCAAAATAAATTTACATTGTTCGGTGACGTTTCAGGCATGTACATGAAACTTGAGTCTGTACCAGAATCCCAAGCGAGCACTTCTCGAGAAAAAGAAAGCAAATCAGAAGTTGAGATTCAGCAAGTAACGACAGAAGATGAATTAAAAGACTGGATTAAACCTATTCAAACCAGTTTTGGCATGTCTGATCTAAGCACTCAAAAATATTTAGAAATTTTTCAGAAACTCAGCCAAACTCAGAACCCACCTATTCATTTTATTGCAAAACACCAAGGCAAGATTGTAGGCTCATCTACCTTATTCTGCGATAAAGTTGCAGGTATTTATAATTGCGCTACCTTACCCGAATATAGAGGTAAAGGGATTTTATCGGCCTTAACGACCACCATGTTGGCCAAAGCAAAAGAGCTAGGTTTCACCGAGGCTACTTTACAAGCTTCTCCTATGTCGGTTAGGGTTTTTAGAAAGCACGGCTTTGAAGATGTTGTACCCTATCAAGTCTATTTAAAGCCGCGATAAATACATCCTGAAGCCATTGGGTTTAATTCAATTTATTTATGACAAAGCTAAATTATTCCCAACGGTTATCGCTACCAAGTGATAGCTCTCAACTTGTCAAAAAGTGTTGTAGATTATTTCTATCTAAAATAATCTACACTCTCAGAGAACCCTCGCTTAATTGAATAATTTGCTCATAAATTTTTGCTAGTTAGGTAAATACACTCGGATCGCTGCGCGATGAATCGGCTCTGTTTAGCCTTAATTGAACTTGCCGAATTTGAAATTTACTATAGCAGGACCAGCCCAATCATATATTATTAGAAGTATTAATTCCTTGCTCTCGGTTTTCTTGTAATTTATAAACAGCAACAGCTTCTACCGCTTCACTTTGAGTCGTTTCACTTATATAACTTCCCGCCATACAATTAAAGGCTTGGATTAAATCGCCTTTAATTCTTACACTATTAGTAGACAGAACTTCTAGGTTATTTTCTTTTGACTCTGTCATTTTTTTCACGTCAGAATAGCTTTTATACTCTAGCGAGGGCGGATTATTGCTATTTTTTCTCATAACTAACTCAACGCTGAAATTGTGTTTTTGTTTACCACCATCAAATAACGACATATTGTAGGAAAAATTTAACATTTTTGTTATGCCAATAGCTTTATCAACATTCTGCATATTTAAAATATGCCTCAGTAGATGATGAAATAGCTATACTGACAATATCATAATTTATTTCACCATTTTTTGTTTGTTTTTTATAACGTTCAGTTACTATTTGCATATCAAACCCCTCATATTAATATCTAAAACGCACCCCACGAGGCTGTACTTCAATATTTTCAAATATATCAAGGTGTTGGGCAGGGTTATGGACTTTATTTGACACAATATAATTCCCCCGACCGTCATCATTTTCTAAAACTTATAAATATGCTTCCAATGATAGCTTTATCACTAGGAG
>CAZXFO010000203.1:0-5769 GCA_964639745.1 uncultured Coxiellaceae bacterium
CGAGAATTTTGCGGGGTGACAGCCTAACGGGCAGAATGGGGAAGAGTCTAGACTGACAATAACGGGTTTCTAGGCTAGCAACATAACGTCCTTCATCCCCGTCGCTATTTAGGGTTATACTCACCAAAACCCATGAGGACCATATGTCAAAAACCAAAGTTATTTATGCCTGCCAGCACTGCGGTGCTCAGTTCCCTAAATGGGCGGGGCAGTGCAGTGGATGTAATGCCTGGAATAGTTTGTCGGAAGAAGTTATTCAATCAGGCGGCAAGTCTGGGCGTTATCAAGGCTTTGCCGGCAGCGAGCCGGAAATGACTCGCATGACGGAAGTCGATTTGCACGAAGAGTTTCGTTTGTCTTCCGGCTTAAAAGAATTAGACCGAGTATTAGGCGGCGGTATTGTTATGGGTTCGGTCGTTTTAATAGGCGGTGATCCGGGCATTGGTAAATCCACCTTGCTACTACAAGCGCTTGCTCATTTAAGTCAGCAACAAAAGGTGCTGTATGTTACCGGTGAAGAATCTTTACAGCAAATCACCTTACGCGCTCGGCGCCTGGGTTTTGATGAGGAGCCTTTGCTATTATTGGCAGATACTCAAGTTGAACGAATCTTAAAAGCAGCCCAACAAGAAAAGCCACAAATACTAGTGGTTGATTCTATCCAAACAGTCCACACGGAGTTATTGCAATCAGCGCCCGGCTCAGTCAGCCAGGTGCGTGAAAGCGCGGCGCAACTGACGATGTTTGCTAAGAAAACCAATACTGCTTTATTTTTAGTGGGCCATGTTACCAAAGAAGGTACCTTGGCCGGTCCTCGTGTATTAGAACATATGGTCGATACCGTGCTCTATTTTGAAGGTGAAACTGATAACCGTTATCGTATGGTGCGCGCCTTTAAAAATCGTTTTGGCGCCGTCAATGAATTAGGCATCTTTGCAATGACTGATAAAGGCTTGCGTGAAGTGAGTAACCCTTCAGCTATATTTTTATCGCGTTATACGCAACCTGTTCCTGGTAGTGTCATTATGGCAACCAAAGAAGGTACAAGACCTTTGTTGGTTGAAGTGCAAGCATTAGTAGACCAAAGCCATATGGCAAATCCGCGCAGAGTGGGGGTAGGACTAGATGCGCAGCGTTTAGCAATGTTGCTAGCTGTGTTGCACCGCCATGGTGGAATTGTGACCTATGATCAAGATGTCTTTGTAAACGTAGTGGGTGGTGTGCACATTAGTGAAACCGCTGTTGATTTACCATTAATATTGGCAGTGATGTCGAGCTTAAGAAACAAGCCTTTGCCGCAAGATATGGTGGTATTTGGCGAAGTAGGGTTAGCGGGAGAACTGCGCCCGATCCAAGGCGGTCAAGAACGTTTGCGAGAAGCGGTCAAGCACGGCTTTAAGCGCGCTATTGTGCCTTTTGCCAATGCTCCAAAAGAAAAAATGGCTGATATTGAGATTTATCCTGCAAAAACTCTTAATGAAGTATTAAGCCTGCTGAAAGATGATCGATTTACTGAGGTGGCTTAAGGCGGCATGTCATTCCTGCCCATCTCATGTCATTCCTGCGTAGGCAGGAATCTAAACGCCTGCTTTAATAATTGTAAGCTAGTTTTTTTGTTCAGAAAGACAAGTAAAATCTCGATCCTTTTGCCTTAAGCTCGCGACTTAGGCTTTGAGGGCTTTGAATGATAAAACTTGATTGCCACGGATAAGCGCTGCGCATCCTCGCAATGACGGCTAGGATTCAAGATGTCAGCCGTAGTTAATTGGAAAGCGGGCATGACAAGACGTGGTAGACTACGCTGCTTCAGGAGTAACTGCTTTTATCGATACAACCTTCACGCGGGCGCGGGTGGTGACTCGGCAAAGCAATTCATAAGGTGAGGTTTCGCAGTGTTGTGCAATTCTTTCTATAGGTAAATCATTGCCCCAAAGAGTGACGTTATCACCTATTTGAGGGTTAGGGTGTTGGCTTAAATCAACAGTTAACATATCCATAGAAACTCTACCGACTAACGGGCATAAGGTGCCGCTGACATTGGCTGGTGTACCACTTTTGGCAAATTGCGGGTAGCCATCAGCATAACCTAAGCCTGCCACCCCTACTAGCATATCTTGTGGTGCAATCCAGCCACAGCCGTAACCAATGGCTTCATTTTTTCGCACTTTTTGAATGGCGATTAAATGAGTCGAAAGGCTCATCACCGGTTGCAAGTTAAAGTCTTGGCCGCAGGTGTTGGCGAAAGGCGAAACACCATACAAGATGATTCCTGGTCTAACATAATCAGCGTGAGAATCGGGCCACCCTAAGATACCAGCTGAATTAGCGATGCTACGAGGGCCGGGTAATTGCTTAGTTGCAGCGTGAAATATTTCCAGCTGCTTTTTGGTCATGGAGCCAGCTAAGTTGTCTGCTTCTGCAAAATGCGTCATTAATCCAATGGGCTTCTTAACAACAGGGCATGCTAGTAGCTTTTCATAAACAGCTAAAGCTTCTAGTGGATCAAAGCCTAGACGGTTCATGCCAGTATCAATTTTGAGCCAAATCGAAATGGGGTCATTATGTTTACAATTTTTTAATAATTCGACTTGCGACGCATGGTGAATAACAAGCCCGAATTTTTGATGAATAGCTTCTTGTAATTCTTCCTTGTCTAATATGCCTTGCATAAGAAATATAGGCTTTATAATTCCTGCGGCACGAATAAGAATTCCTTCACCAATTGAGGCAACGCCGAATGCTTCGGTATCATGTAAGGCTGTGGTGATATGTTCAATGCTATGACCATAAGCATTAGCTTTCACCATTGCAATGACGCCACGGTCGTGCGTTACCATTTTGACTTGCTGGAAGTTGTGGCGTAGCGCTGGCAAATTGATGGAGATAGAAGCTAAGCTCATTTTATAACCTATAACAATTGTAATCGTGCGGGTACACTATCCGGCAAATTGCCGAGTAAAATTTTCAAATCGAGTATATTCGCCCAAGAAGGTTAAGCGGACCTTGCCAATAGGACCATTACGTTGCTTGGCAATAATGATTTCAGCTGTACCTTTATCGGGGCTGGTTTCATTATAAACTTCGTCACGATAAATAAAGACGATTAAGTCAGCATCTTGTTCGATAGCGCCTGATTCACGTAAATCAGACATGATAGGTCTTTTATCTGAGCGTTGCTCCAGGCCACGATTCAGCTGAGATAAGGCGATCACAGGCACTTTCAATTCTTTAGCTAGAGCTTTTAGCGAGCGTGAAATTTCAGAAATTTCTGCCGTGCGGTTTTCGCTGTTTCCGGGCACTTGCATTAGCTGCAAGTAGTCGACCACAATCAATCCTAGCTGGCCGTGTTCTTTAGCTAAGCGTCTAGCGCGAGCGCGAAGTTCAGCAGGGCTTAAAGCGGGTGTGTCATCGATAAATAGAGGGCATTCAGAAAGCATGCTAACGGTGGAACTAATGCGCGGCCAATCGACGTCGGATAATTTGCCGGTTCTTAATCGCAATTGATCGATACGGCAAAGTGATGATAGCAAACGCATAACTATTGCCTCACCTGGCATTTCCATACTGAATGTGAGTACTGGCAGTTTGGTTTTAAGGGCAACATGCTCAGCAATATTCATGGCGTAAGCGGTTTTACCCATAGAAGGACGGCCAGCGATAATCACCAAGTCAGAAGGTTGCAAGCCTGAAGTCATTTCATCGAAATCGGTATAGCCTGTTGGTACACCTGTGATGGTGCTGGTTGAGCTAGCTAGCGTATCGAGTCTATCCATAGCTTTAACTAAAATGTCTCGAATCGCAGTTGGGCCGCTGACATGCGAGCCTTGTTCAGAAATAGCAAATACCTGTCTTTCCGCGCTATCAATTAACTCAGTGATTGAACGGCCTTCAGGATGAAAAGCATTATTAGCAATGTCCTGAGCGGTTTGTATTAATTTACGTAAGACCGATTTTTCACGCACAATATCGGCATAGGCAATAATGTTAGCGGCGCTGGGTGTATTATTGGCTAATTCGAATAAAAAGACTTCTCCGCCACATTTTTCTAATTCTTGTCTTTCTCTTAAGGCTTCGCTAACGGTTACCACATCCAATGGTTTATTTTGTTCCATTAACCGCGCCATAGCATTAAAAATGCCGCGGTGTTCGTAACGGTAAAAATCATCTTCGTGCAGACGATCAATGATATTGTCCCAGGCACGGTTGTCTAACATTAAGCCACCGAGTACGGATTGTTCAGCTTCAATAGAATGTGGCGGCGTTTTGATGGAATCGAGATCCATTGCGCGGGGTTTATACGAGGATTTTAGAGTTTTTTCTGTCATGGGCTTATGCTATAGCGCATCACAGAATTATTCAACCGGAATATGGTACAAAAAGGAAAATCACCATCCCAGTTCTGCTGAGATGGCGAGTAAGACGGTTTAACCGTGAGTACCTTCAGGTACGATTTGTAATTTAACGATAGCAACGACATCACTGTGTAATTCGATAGCAATTTCATGTTCACCGGTCATACGTATGGCGCCATTAGGTAAACGAATTTCACGTTTTTCAATGTCTAAACCAGCTTTGGTCAAAGCAACAGAAATATCGCGAGTACCAACTGAGCCAAAAAGTTTGCCTTCTTCACCTGCTTTGGCAGAAATAGTGACGGAGCCGGCTGCTTCAATTTTTTGCTTACGTTGCATAGCTTCGGCTTGCTTTTCAGCAGCGACCTTTTCTAATTCGGCACGACGTTCATCAAACTTAGCAACATTTTCTTTGGTTGCATAAACGGCTTTGCTATAAGGAATGAGATAATTACGGCCGTAACCGCGTTTAACTTTAACGCGATCGCCTAACCCACCTAGGTTACGGATTTTTTCTAATAAAATTACTTCCACAGCTCACCTCTTCAATATAAGTCTTACGAAAACCGTTTGTTAATCCGTTGACGCCAATCTAACCAGACATCTAATAAAGCTGCCATTGCGACAAGTTGAAAGCCTAGCGGTAAATGATAGACCATCCAACTGCTTATCAATACGATATAAAATACGGTCAACCAGAGCCACCCGAAAGCCTTAATTTTGGCCATTATGCAGTGAACTAGGCTTAGGCCCGCAACGCAGAACGCCAAATATAAGACAGGGAGCATATCTTGCGCAAGCGCAATTTTAAAATAGGACAAAATAATAGCGGCTAAGAAGGTAATACCAGCAATCGAGCTGAGCCGAATTTTATAGAGTTCTGGTCGTAATTGCTCTTTAAGTGCAGCAGCCATTTGCCACCAACGGGCAATGAAAAGCTGTAAAAGCGCGGTAAATAGCAAAGAAGCTGAGAAAATGCCGGTTGCATAAGGTTTAGCGGCATTTACAAAGTTAATAACATCAGGTTCAGTGCTTTCTTCGCTAACCTTTTGTTTTGATGAAGCTTTAGCAGCTTTAGCGATTTTAGCTTTGCTGACTTCTTCGTCGTCGTTAGCTAGTGCTTTGGAGTGAGTGGTAATTTGGGTGACATATTCATGGAGTTGTTTGGCCCACCAATTTTCCAAGTCGGGTTTTGCTATATGGGCTGCGGTGACAATGATGATGCCAATTAATGCAGCTGCTTCAAGAATAATGCTCCAACTGTTAGTGCGTTTGAATAATGCCGCAAATAGCCAGGTGAAAATGTTGCTAGCGGTAATAACTGCTAATATCCAATAGCCTGTCGCGGCTGGCTGGAAGGGGGCAAGTATAAAATAAGGCAGGGTAGCTGCAAGCAGCATCCAAAAGCCCTCTAATG
>CAZXFO010000204.1:0-3883 GCA_964639745.1 uncultured Coxiellaceae bacterium
GCTCTGGGTGACAGCTTTTAGGAACTGACCGTTTGCAATACAGATTAACCTGACAGTAGTGGAAGCGCACCGGGGTCCAATCCAGGCTACAAAAGCCCTATTTCACTTACTTAACAAGTAGTTACATCTTAGTTTTTCCTAAGCAAAATAGACTATACTTAATTAAATGTCGCATCAACGAGGCGAGAAATTATGAAGTTTAAAAATAAAGCTGAGAGATTACAGCACCCAATATTAAGCCGCATTCCAGATCGCGCGTGGGATAACTATTTTTATGACGGTATAGATGATTCTATGCTAGCTCTTTTAGAGAAAAACCTAGAAGAGAAGCACGAAGAAAAATTGGAGCACTGGGTATCTCACGATTGGCAAAAGTATATTAAAACTCCCTATAGGATATTTTTTCTCATCAATTTCTTTTTCCCCCTGCAGCTTTCCTCAGATCAGTTTATTGAAATAGGAAAAAAGTTAGAGCTGTCTTTGGAGGGGCAATTATCCATTGTTGCTCATTCTAATAACTTAGATGCTTTTGATAAATTAATAAAAGTAAATTCCTTAGATAAAATAGAAGCGATGGTTGGTTATGAAAATATCTTATATAAACCTTTTCGCGATGCAGCAGAATATGGGAGTGTAGACGTATTAAATCGTATTGCGGAAATGCAAAATCGTGAGTACTTGCAGTGGATGATTTCATACGGAACATATGATGCTTTTCGTTATGCGTCTATCGGCAAATCACCATCTACAATGAAGCGATTATTAGAGCTTTGTGCTCCTGAAGAATTACAAGGGATGCTCGCAGCATTTGGTTATTTTCCATTTTGCTCAGCAGCGCAGTCTGGCAATTTAGATATTGTAAATCTTAATGTTGCTGCTTGTGATCCTAGAGAGTTGCGACGAATGATGAGGGGAAATGCAAATAGTAGTGAGGATTATTTTGCTTTTAAAAGAGCAGCAAAATTTGGTCATAAAGGAATATTGGAGCGTCTGGTGGAGCTTTGCAGTGATCCAAAGTATCGCCTAGGTCAAGAATTCTTGAGAGGGATGATTGCCGATGATCATTACAAAGCATTTCGCTTAGCGGCCGAACATGGGCAAAAAGATGTAATCATGTATCTTATAAAAATTTCTCCGCCTAAAGTTGGACTAAAAATGGTTCAAGCTAATGATTATGAGAGTTTTCGTTTGGCAGCCAAGAATAATTACGTTGAAGTAATGGAACTGTTGCGGCTAATCGGCAACAAGAATGAAGAGCAAGCCAAGATTGCATCAGCTAATTACGGCGCTTTCCATAATGCAGCGGGAGCAGGAAATCATGAGGCAGTAGATTATCTTATTGCATCTTGCGATCCAGAGAGAGTGCAAGAAATGTTTATGTCAAATGATTGCCAGGCTTTTCGTGAGGCAGCCAAAAATAATCAGGCGAGCATGGTCTTAAGGCTCATTCAGCTTTGTGATCCTAATGACTTAATAGCAATGATTTCATCGAATAATTATGAGGCTTTTTCTGGCAAGAAAACATGGAATGAAAAATCCCTTAATAATTTGCTGGAGCAATATAAAACTGATTTACTTACCCAAGTTATTATGTGCGGTATATTTAAGTGTGGCTTTACGGGTGAGGTGGCTGCGACTATTTTTTCTCATCACGAAGATGAGAAATTTCTGCAATCGATTCTCTATATTATAAAGAATGGAACTGCTGCAGATGTTCAGCAATATTTAAATCTTGATAAATCGAAAAGCATGGAAGAGATTGAGCGTATTTATGCCATTGCAGCTACGGCATTATCGACTGGAAAAGAGGAAAAAATTACAGATAATGGTTTTACACAAAATGAGTTACATCCTGTATTTAAAGAGTTTTCTCAAGATCTACAAAATAAATTAAAAGAAGACTATGACTTTTATTTAAATGGAATGAAAAATTATTTGAAGGACCAGGAGATTCCTTCTGTCGTAGCGAATATTATGGTCAGCTATGCAGAGCCTGTTACGGCAAAAAAACAGCCCTTAGGGCTTTTTAAGCCACGGTTTGTTGAATGTAAGGAGAAGGCGGAAGATAAAGGCCAGGATGAAGAATCTAAACCTGGATCCACGCCTTAATTAAGTCCGCCACACTATGCTCGCGGCTTCGTAAGGCTCTGGGTGACAGCTTTTAGGAACTGACCGTTTGCAATACAGATTAACCTGACAGTAGTGGAAGCGCACCGGGGTCCAATCCAGGCTACATTATCCTTTAAACCCTGAGGTAACTGGATAGCGTCTATCTTTCCCAAATGATTTATAGTTTATGCGCGTTCCAATCGGTGCTTGGCGGCGTTTATATTCATTGCGAATAATCATTTTAACTATTTTATTCACTGTTGCTTCATCGTAACCTTGTGCAACAATTTCTGGAATACTTAATTCTTGGTTAAGATAGAGCTCTAAAATTTTATCCAAAATAGGATAGGGTGGTAGTGAATCTTCGTCTTTCTGATCAGCGCGCAATTCAGCTGTCGGCGCTCGAGTGATCGTTCTTGCTGGAATAACTGGTGAAATTTTATTGCGATATTTCGCTAGCTCGTAGACAACTGTTTTAGGTACATCTTTTAAAACACCAAATCCACCTGCCATATCGCCATATAAAGTGGTGTAGCCAACTGCCATCTCGCTGCGGTTGCCGGTTGTTAATACTAGACGTCCTGTTTTATTTGATAGTGCCATTAAGATAATGGCTCTACAACGTGCCTGGATATTTTCTTCTGTCGTGTCAGGCTTGGTATTAGCAAAAGCTGATGCCAATATTTTTAAAAAGCTCTCGTAAGGCTCTTCGATAGATATAGTTTGAAGATTTACACCCAATTGTTTAGCAATAAGCGTGGCTTCATCACGGCTAACATCCGAAGTAAAACGCGAGGGCATAAAAATAGCGCTTACTCGCTCTGGCCCTAAAGCATCAACCGCAATAGCAAGTGTGAGCGCTGAATCTATACCGCCAGAAAGACCTAATAACACACCAGGGAAATGATTTTTGTTAACATAATCTCTTACGCCCATTACTAAGCTTTTATAAATTTTTTCTTCTCGGTTTGGTATTTGGTAGGGTAGCGCATCAATTTTGATGCTGTTGTCATTTTGGAGCTCAAGATCCACGGGATGCAATACTTCAATGGTGGAGCCTGCTATTTGTTTAATATTGCCGCTGCTATCGACAACCATTGAGTCACCGTCAAAGACGAGTTCATCTTGTCCGCCAATTTGATTGACATAAATAATGGGTATGTTGTTTTCTTTGCTTCATTTTTTCAGTATAGCAACACGCCTTTTATGTTTGTTTTGTTCTAAAGGAGAAGCATTAATACAAATGATAGCTTGAGCGCCCTGTTGAGCGGTATGCTTAACGGGTTCTATGCCCCATAAATCTTCACAAATGATGAGGCCAATCGAAATACCGTTGATTAAAAATATGCCGGAAGTTTTTTCTCCGGGAATGAAATAGCGACGCTCATCAAATACATCGTAGTTAGGCAAATGTTGTTTGGCATAGCAGCCTAAAATATGGCCGTTATGGATGAGCGAACAGGCATTATGCAAGCCGTGTTCTCCTTGGAGCGGATGGCCAACGACGCAATAGATATCTGAGGGCGCTTGTTGTTTAAAGGTTTGCAAAGCGTGTTCTGCTTGCTTTAAAAAATCTTTGCGCATCAGCAAGTCTTCAGGCGAGTAGCCTGTAAGGCTTAGCTCAGAAAAAGCAATGACATCTGCTTTGAAAATTTCTTTGGCAGTTTTAGCAGCAATAAGATGTTTTTGAAGATTGCCTTCGATATCGCCGACAACTAAATTAAGCTGCGCCATTACTATACGAAGTTTTTTCATAAGGTACCTCTCTATAGCC
>CAZXFO010000205.1:0-3418 GCA_964639745.1 uncultured Coxiellaceae bacterium
ACTGGCCCCTGATCAGCAGCTAATGCTGAATTAATCAGCATAAGAAATACGAAGCCTATAGAAAAAATCGCTTTAATTATTTTCATACTAATACTCCTCATATTATTTAGTCTGCTTTCTTAATCGCTGTATTTGTCGAGGCATTTCCCTTACCATCACCCCCACCAACTTTAAATAAGAATTGACCCACTAATCTTTCCAAAATCATGGCGGAATGCGTATATTCAATTTCACTGCCATTTTTTAATGCAGTTTGACTATACATAGGGGTGAGCTCAATATAGTTATCTCCCAATAAACCAGCCGTTAAAATACTTGCCGAAGAATCACTCGGAATCATGTCGTACTTTTTGCTAATGAGTAGAGTTACAGCAGCTTTAAATGTTGTCGGATCTAAAGTAATAGTACTGACTTCACCTACTACCACTCCTCCAATTTTTACCGGCGCCCTCATCTTTAATCCACCGATATCATCAAAATAAGCTGTGACTGTATAACCCTCATCCTTAAAAAAAGAAGTCAGACCGCTCACTTTAAAAGCTAAAACAACCAATGCCATGATAGATGCAATAATAAATAAACCAACATAACTTTCGATGGTACGCTGTGACGTCATTTACCAACCCCCTATCATCATAGTTGTTAACACAAAATCTAATCCAAGTACCGCTAAAGCTGAATGAACAACGGTCCGCGTAGTTGCACTCGCTATTCCTGCTGATGTTGGAGTAGCATCATAACCTTGGTGCACCGCTATCCAAATTGTTACAGCTCCAAATACTATACTTTTAATAATGCCATTCATTACATCTAATCTGAAATCAACCGAAGACTGCATATTAGACCAGAATACCCCTGTATCTAACCCCAGCCATTGCACTCCTACCAAATAAGCTCCATATACTGCTACTACGTTAAAAATCAGGGTGAGAAGCGGCATTGAAATCAACCCAGCCCAAAAACGTGGGGCTATTACTCGTTGTAAAGGATCAACGGCCATCATTTCCATACTCGACAGCTGCTCAGTTGCTTTCATCAAAGCAATTTCAGCTGTTACAGCTGAACCAGCTCTTCCCGCAAATAATATCGCGGTAACCACAGGACCCAATTCACGAGTTACGCTTAAAGCGACTAAAGGACCTAACTGTTGCGCGGCTCCAAACTTTGCCAAGGTATGATAGCCCTGTAAAGCTAACACCATGCCAATAAACAGTCCGGAAACTACTATGATAAGTAATGACAATACCCCTTCAGAATAAATTTGCTGGATAACCAGTGGCAATCCTTTCTTAAATTGCGGCACACGCGCAAGCGAGCGGAATAACAAGATCCCCGCCTTACCCATTTGCCTTAAATTACTAATTCCCTCATGCCCCAATGTTGGGATGAATCGCAGCATTTTATATCCCCATAACATCTTCTTCTAACCCTCGTCCAGAGTAATGAAATGGCACTGGACCATCTGGAAAACCATTAATAAATTGCTTAACCTGAGGTGAATTGTCTTGGCGAATCATATCAGGTGTACCCTGCCCAATAACCTTTCCACCTGCTATCACGTAAATATAATCAGAGATGCTTAACATCTCTGGCACGTCATGTGACACTATAACGCTGGTAAGCTTTAACGAATCATTTAAGGTACGCATTAACTTTACCAAAACCCCTTTGCTAATAGGATCCTGCCCCGTTAATGGTTCATCATACATGATTAACTCTGGATCCAAAGCGATAGCTCGTGCCAAAGCAACCCGGCGGGCCATACCACCAGATAACTCACTGGGCATGAGGTCACGCGCCCCCCGCAATCCTACCATTTGTAATTTTAGTAATACTAAAGTTCGAATCATGGATTCAGTTAAGTTGGTATGCTCTCGTAAAGGAAAAGCAACATTTTCGAAAACAGTTAGGTGAGTAAAAAGACCGCCGGCCTGAAACAGCATGCCCATTTTCTTACGAAGCTTGTAAAGGCTATTCCTGGATAATGTAGCTATATCATTGCCATCGACAATAATTCGACCCTGATTGGGCTGATTTTGACCACCCATGAGGCGCAAAAGAGTGGTTTTGCCTGTACCACTTGGGCCCATAATAGTGGTAATCTTACCCCGCGGGATTTGCAAATTTATTCCGTTAAAAATGACCTTATTACTAGTGTAATAAAAGGACAAATCCTGGATCTCAACAAGATTATTCATAATAATAGTAAAATCCGGCTTGTGACTACGAAGTCCTAAAGTTAAGATAAGGCAATTTCATCAATAAAACAATAGATAAGCCATGCCTAAGACCGATCATAAAATTGAATACATCGCTGACGGAGTGTGTGAGCTCGGTCAAGCTGTGGTTAAAACGACAGCACAAGCTGTATTAGCCCTTACCGATAGAATTAATCATCATTTTGCTAAAGCCTGTCATTATTTGTTGTCATCTAAGGGCCACGTTATCGTTATGGGGATTGGCAAATCAGGCCATATTGCCAAAAAAATTGCGGCTACCCTGGCAAGCACCGGCAGTCCAGCTTTTTTTGTTCACCCCGCCGAAGCATGCCATGGCGATATTGGAATGATTACTCCTGACGACGTTATCATTGTCGTTTCTAAATCAGGTGAAACTGAAGAAATTATCTCATTGTTACCTTTTATTAAAAGATTAGACATTCCTTTAATTGCAATTACTGGCAATCCTAAATCAACTCTTGCCCAAATGGCAGCAGTTAATTTAGACGCCAGCGTAGAAAAAGAGGCATGCCCACTTGGACTTGCTCCTACCACCAGTACAACCGCAGCATTAGTCATGGGTGACGCTCTGGCCATCGCTCTATTAGAAAAACGCGGCTTTACCGAAAATGATTTTGCCCTTTCTCATCCAGGAGGAAGTTTAGGTAGAAGATTGCTGCTACGCGTCGAAGAAATTATGCATAGCGGTGAAGCAATACCAGTAGTTAAGCAAGACGCTTGTCTTAAAACTGCATTGGTAGAAATGACCCAAAAAAAATTAGGAATGACCGCTGTAGTTGATCAAACTGGCGTATTAGTTGGAATTTTTACCGATGGTGATATTCGTAGAGCATTTGATAGCAATGTTAATATTCATAGCACTACCATTTGTGATGTCATGACACATAACCCAAAAGTTATTAATAAAACTCTACTTGCAGCTGAAGCCATTAATATAATGGAATCTTTTAAGATCACCGCCCTCATCGTCACTGATGAGCAAAATAAGCCCATAGGTGTTGTCCATATGCATGATGTATTACGGGCTGGAGTTGTTTAATGATTCAAGTATTATAAAAAGAATTTAACTCATTTATTTCTGATAAAATACTAAATGATTATTTTTGCAATTAATATCAAAGTTTTATAAATGAATATTTATTTTTAATATCTAAATATGGGGTTTTGGGGTTTTGGGG
>CAZXFO010000206.1:0-5954 GCA_964639745.1 uncultured Coxiellaceae bacterium
CAATGCAAACGGCAGAACAAGCTCAAGCTGCTATGGAAATTAAGCTTCCTATTAACACTTTAGAAATTTTTAATGAAATTGATTACGGAGTAGATGAAAACCAGCCAGAAGAAAAAGTGGTAGCTCGAGTGGGTAAAGAAGCATTAAAAGCTTGGGAAGAAAAAGCAATAGTTCCGCCCGGATGGAAGGTTAATCCTCAAGATATTATCCAAAATTGGCAGCGGTTTGCCGCAGCTTTGCAAAAAGAACATCAAGGGAAAACGGTTTTAGTGGTTACCAGTAATGGTATTGCTCGCTTTGCTCCTTATTTAACAAAAGATTTTAACGCCTTTAGTGAAAAGCACAGTATTAAGATTGCAACGGGTGCAGTATGTGTTTTCGAAAATTCTTCTCACGGCGCAGAATGGCAATGTCTAAAATGGAACATTAAGCCTGCAGCTGAGATTCAAGCCTCATGACAGTTGCATTAAAGCCTAGAATTTTTGCAGTGGCAGGTATACCGGGTGCTGGTAAGACTACATTTATACAAAAGCAAATTCTAGCGGGCGTTTTTCCACAAGATGCCTTTATCCATGATTGTGATGCTGTCATGCTGAACTTGGCGGGGTATCAAGAAGATTTACAGCGAAATGGACCGGAATTTGCTTTTTCAAAATGGGAACTGCCTGCTCGGCGTTTAGCTGAAGAAGCTTTGGTTCAGGCCGTAGAGCATAGGCAGGACATTATTTACGATCGCAGCTGTGCACTAACCAGCTGTTTAACGTTCATTGAAAGCCTAGTTAAAGAAAGCGGCTATGAATTGTTCTTCTATTTTTTAGAAATCGATGTACAGCGTGCTGTCCAGAGGACTCAAGCAAGAGAGCAGGAAACAGGGCGTCATATACCCCTATCTATCATTGAAGATCGAGCTAAAACCTTAGAGCAATTATTGCCGGTTTACCGAGCGCTTGCTGCTGAAAGTTTTGTAATCAAAACTTAACGGTTGTCACTATAGCCGTCCAAATTTTGCATATTGCTGCTAAAGCATTTTTTTGCTCTAATGAGGGGTCCCAAACTGCCATACCGCCATTGCGGCATAGCTACTTCTGAACCCGATTTCTGCCAGTTTATTAATTACGAGGAACCATCCAAATGGAAGATAACAAGCAAAAAGCACTAAGCGCTGCTTTAACACAAATCGAAAGACAATTCGGTAAAGGCTCCGTCATGTGTTTAGGCGATGAAGCTAACAGCAGTCGTGATATCGACGTTGTTTCCACCGGCTCTCTTTCTTTAGATATTGCCTTAGGTATAGGCGGTTTGCCTCGTGGCCGTATTGTTGAAATTTATGGACCAGAATCTTCTGGTAAAACGACTTTAACGCTACAAGTCATTGCTGAATGTCAACGCCAAGGCGGTGTTGCAGCATTTATTGATGCTGAACATGCCTTGGATCCTGCTTACGCCAAGCGTTTGGGTGTGAACGTAGACGATCTTTTGATTTCTCAGCCTGATACTGGTGAACAAGCCTTAGAAATTGCTGATATGTTGGTTCGTTCTGGCGCTGTCGATGTTGTTATCGTCGACTCAGTTGCTGCTTTAACGCCTAAAGCAGAAATCGAAGGCGAAATGGGTGATCAACACATGGGCTTACAAGCACGTTTGATGTCCCAAGCCTTACGTAAGCTAACCGCTAATATTAAGCGCTCTAACACTTTGGTGGTCTTTATTAACCAAATTCGTATGAAAATTGGTGTTATGTTTGGTAACCCTGAAACGACAACCGGCGGTAATGCATTGAAATTCTATGCTTCAGTCCGTTTAGACATTCGCCGTACCGGCGCTGTAAAAGATGGCGAAGAGGTTATTGGTAGCGAAACTCGTGTCAAGGTGGTGAAGAACAAGGTTGCGCCTCCATTCAAGCAAGCCGAATTCGAGATCTTCTACAATGAAGGCATTTCCCGCGAGAGCGAGATCATTAATCTCGGTGTATTGCATGGCTTTGTCGATAAATCCGGCGCTTGGTTCAGCTATAAGAGCCAACGCATAGGCCAAGGTAAAGAAAACGTCCGTAATTTCTTAAAAGAACACCCTGAAATGGCCAAAGAAATCGAAGCCAAGATTAGGGAAAAACTCTTAGTTAAAAACGCCGGCGTGAAAGGTGTAGTTGACGAAGAAACCGGTGAAATATCCGTTGCTGAGTAAGTTGCAAGATAACCTGGGTTGAAAAACCCAGGTTAAATTCCCCCGATTTTTCTACGCTTCAGATTGCATTCAGGCTACAATCACCAAGCATCCTGGTGAAAATAACTATGCAAAACAAGATTAAAGCTACAGTTTACCGTCTCCTTGCTCGGCGAGAATATTGCTCTGCCCAGCTTTATCAAAAATTAATGACTAAAGGCTATGCTGAGGCAGATGTTCAGAAAGTGATCCAAGAAATGTCTACAGAAGGCGCAATTAGCGATCAACGGTTTACCGAAAGCCTAATCCGTTACCGACAATCCCAAGGTTACGGCCCTATCCGCATTCGCCAAGAGCTGCAAAACCACGGAATTGCCCAAGAGATGATTGAAGATCACCTCAATATCACTGATAATGCATGGTTTCTTGAAGTTAGCCGGGTTTGGCAGAAAAAGTTTAAAGGCCAACATCCAGCCAGTTTAAAAGATAGAGCCAAGCAAATCCGCTTCCTGCAATATCGTGGGTTTACTCAGCAGCAAATCGAAACCATATTTCAAGAAGTTTAATAATTTAACGAATTTAATTAAGCGAATGCCTACTACTATGTCTAAAGCCAAACCTTCTATACTTTCGGGCAACGAAATACGCCAAATGTTTCTCGATTATTTTGCAGAACACCAACATGAAGTTGTGCCGAGTAGCTCACTGGTGCCCAATAATGATCCCACTTTATTATTTACTAATGCGGGAATGGTGCAATTTAAAGATGTGTTTTTAGGTAAAGATCCTAGACCATACAACAAAGCTACATCTTCACAGCGTTGTGTTCGAGCTGGTGGAAAGCATAACGATCTTGAAAATGTGGGTTACACAGCAAGACATCATACATTTTTTGAAATGCTAGGAAATTTTAGTTTCGGTGATTACTTTAAAGAAAAAGCGATAGCATACGCTTGGGATTTTTTAACCAATCGCCTGCAGCTGTCACCAGAAAAATTATGGGTAACCGTTTATAAAGATGACCAAGAAGCCGCGGATATTTGGCTAAAGAAAATGAAAATAGATCCGAACCGGTTTTCACGTTGTGATGAAGACAATTTTTGGTCTATGGGTCCTACTGGTCCTTGCGGTCCGTGTACTGAAATTTTTTATGATCATGGCCCGGAAGTGGCAGGTGGGCCTCCTGGAACACCTGAAGCAGATGGTGATCGCTATATAGAAATTTGGAACTTAGTGTTCATGCAATTTGATCGTGCTGCAGATGGCACGATGACCCCATTGCCAAAACCATCGGTTGATACCGGGATGGGCTTAGAACGTGTTTCAGCTGTATTGCAGGGTGTTCACAATAATTACGATACTGATCTTTTTCAGCCGCTGATAAAGGCTGCAGCTAAATTAGCCAATATTAAAGATTACCAAAATGCTTCATTGCGAGTGATTGCAGATCACATTCGCTCTTGTGCTTTTTTAATTGCTGATGGTGTTATGCCTTCTAACGAAGGCCGAGGCTATGTGTTGCGTCGTATTATCCGTCGTGCTCTGCGCCACGGAGATAAGCTCGGTATTACCGAAGCTTTTTTCTATAAATTAACAGCCCCATTAGCGGAAGTCATGGGCAATGCTTACCCAGAATTGGTTCGCCAACAGACACATATTGAAAAAACATTGCAGCACGAAGAACAACAATTTAGCGCCACTTTAAGTCAAGGCATTAAATTGTTTGAGCAAGTAACTCAGGCTCTATCTAGTAACATTATCCCCGGTGAAACCGTGTTCAAATTATATGACACTTATGGATTTCCAGTGGATTTAACGGCGGATATGGCGCGTGAGCGCAATCTGTTATTAGATTATGAGGGCTTTGAAGCTGCCATGGAACAGCAACGTGAACGTTCTAGACAAGCTAGTAAGTTTGAAACTGAATATCAAGCTGCACAAGATAACCATCCCCCAACAGAATTTTTAGGGTATAAGAACTTGCTAAAAGAAGCATCTCCAGACAGTTGTACCATTCTTGCGCTTTATCGCGATGGTAAATTTGTTGAAACCTTAAATCCTAATGAAAAAGGCTCGGTTGTTTTAGATCGCAGCCCGTTTTATGCAGAGTCTGGTGGCCAAATTGGTGACCAGGGTCTATTGCGCCGCGATAAAGAAATTGTTTTCCGAGTCGCTGATACAGTTTCCCAAGGTAAAACATTTTTGCATATTGGTAAGGCAGAAAAGGCAACTCTTAAAGTTGGCGATAAAATTTTAGCAGAAGTCGATGCTCGCCGCCGTGCTGCCACAGTGCTCAATCATACAGCAACTCACTTACTGCATATGGTATTGCGAAATGTATTAGGTGAACATGCAGCCCAAAAAGGTTCATTAGTAGAAGCAGAGCGGTTACGTTTTGACTTTTCGCATAATACGCCATTAACCACAGAACAACTTGCACTTATCGAGCAGAAAGTAAATCAAGAAATTCGCGCTAATCACGAAGCAGCCGTGAAAGTGACTACACCTAAGGAAGCCATTGCTACTGGTGCCATTGGTCTTTTTGAAGATAAATATGGTAATCAGGTTCGTGTCGTACGTTTTGGCCCATCTTTGGAACTTTGTGGTGGTACCCATGCAGAACGTACCGGCGATATTGGTTTTTTCAAAATTACAGCTGAGACTGGTGTTGCGGCAGGAGTTCGTCGTATCGAAGCAGTGACGGGTGAGGCTGCTCTACGTTGGGTTGAGCAACGCGAAGCAGAGGCTCAACAGAAGTTGATCCAGGCTGAAGAGCGATTACGTGTTTTAGAAAAACAAACGGAATATCTAAAAGAAAAACTGGCCCATGCCATTGGTCAAGAGTTATTTGTTCAAGCTAAAGATATTAATGGCATTAAAGTGCTGGCAACGACTTTGACCGATTTAGATACTAAAGCTGTTCGTATCCTCGCTGATCAATTTAAAAGTAAATTTAGTAACGGCGCAGTTGTCGTTTTAGCTTTGATTAAAGACAACAAAGTAAGCGTTATTGCTGGTGTCACTCAAGGCCAAACGGCACAAATTAAGGCCAGTGAGCTGGTTAATAAAATAACAAAACCGTTAGGTGGTAAAGGTGGCGGCCGAGCTGATATGGCTGAAGGTGGTGGTACACTGAGTGCTGATGCTAATCTCGAAAGCCTCAAACAATCATTAAATGATGTTTATGATTGGGTGAAGAGTGTTAAACTGTAGTACCTTTTGGGAATAAATACGCTTCAGGAATAAAATAGAATGTCATTGATCGTGCAAAAATACGGCGGTAGTTCGGTGGGTACGTTAGAGCGTATTCAACACGTCGTGACTAAAGTGCTCGAAGCTAAACAAAAAGGCCATGATGTAGTGGTTGTAGTGTCGGCTATGCAAGGCGAAACCGATAGATTAATCCAATTAGCTAACAAGCTTACTGACCAGCCAGACAGTCGAGAATACGATGCGCTCATTTCAACTGGTGAGCAGGTATCTACTGCTTTGCTAGCCATTTCTTTAATCGCAAAAAATTGCCCAGCACGTTCATTTACTGGTTTGCAGGCAGGTATCATGACCGATGGTTATTATACGGATGCCAGAATATTAGATGTAAAAGTAGAAGCCATTCAGCAAAGCCTTGCTGAAGGCAAAGTAGTGGTAGTCGCTGGATTTCAAGGGGTTGGGTCAGCTGGTGATGTGACCACTTTAGGTCGTGGCGGCTCAGATACCACCGCTGTTGCGCTGGCGGCAGCCTTAAAAGCAGATGAATGCCAAATTTATACCGATGTGGATGGGGTTTATAC
>CAZXFO010000207.1:0-1519 GCA_964639745.1 uncultured Coxiellaceae bacterium
TATTATTTAGGTGATTACCATTATATAAAAACTGAAATTCTACTAAAAGTTTCATCTCAAGCATGGTTTTTATGCGGTGGCAGCGCACTACATAAGAGTGATATTGCAATTAGTCTTAAAGGACAATTCTATCATGATAAAAATATTGAAATAAATTGGGAAACCGTGAGAGGGCCAAAAGTCCCAGCTGTCAATTATCCTAATCTTAAAAAATCTCCTATTTTTAATACCTCTACCTCTAACATTAATGCAAAAGAAAAATATATCATTAGCTTACATGCAGATGCATTTATTGAACTTAAAGGTAAAATTCAAATTAATGATAGCCATTTTTCAGCGTCTGCCAACCATTTGCTTAATGTAGCTGGCCATATTTGGCAAAAAGCTTCAAAAGACCCAAATATGTTACAGCTTAAGGCTTATGAAGTTAGGAAAGATGGAAAGAGTATTGTTGGTGATAGCGTTAAGCTTGAATCTAAAACAGATTTAGAGCAAAACTTTTCAATGGCAGGCAATAATTTAAAAATCTTAGTCCGCAGCTATAAAATTAAGCAAGGCCAGCTCCACTTCAACTCCATGCAAATCGAATGCCAAGATTCAATCACCTTTGAGAAGGGTGCCATTGTTGATGTTAAAGAAGCGGCTGCGCTTAAGGGGCGGAGGATTTGGAATAAAACCGCATCATTTCAATGTGGCACCTTGCTACAAGAAGCTGATTTGTATGCACTGAACACGGGACATATTAAAGCCAAGGTTGGATATACAATTGCGCCTTTAGTCGCCAGTTTTGGGCGCATTAGCGCTGATCAATATTCTGTAAGTGCCTATGCCTCTATGATTTCAGGGTTTAACTCTATCGGGACTTTTACCGATAACTCTATTATCAGCTTCTCGCCTGGGCTTTTTATTCAAAATAAGCTTAGACCGCCGACTTATACGGGTTTGGCACTTTCATTAGTGAACACCGGCCTTACTATTGCAGGACTAGCTTGTCCGGCCATACTGCCTATCACCACTATTGTAAAATTCTCAATCAATACTGCAGTGCAAGCTGCTAGCACTTATCAGCAAGTCAAAAATGTTAAAAAATATTTCAATAAAAACAGCAAACCTAGTTCAGCTAACACTGTTCAAATGGTCACGGCTATCAGCCAATGCTTAATGGCAACAAGCTATGCGGTAAATGGTGCAGTTATGAATGCTAATGGTTTGAGCTTAAATACCCCGACCTTTGATCCGCCGCCTGTCGGCGCTCTGATTCAGTCATCGGCTGCTAATATGCTTTCGATGTTCTCAGGCTACAATAATTATTCTGTTATTAATATTAACCCAGGTGTAATTATCGGGGCAGGCTCTGCCAATTACTCTTTATTTAATATGAATGCTGGTGGTTTGCTAGGCTTATCTTCCGTCAACAATAGCTTATATAATCTCGATGCTGGCTTTAGTGCGACTTTAGGGTCTAACCTCAATACGGGCTATGCTGCCTATGTGGCTGGCAACCAATATTCATTATTAG